>CAZTLZ010000251.1:0-3964 GCA_964614665.1 uncultured Maribacter sp. | reverse complement strand
GATTATATTGACTTTGAGGAAATTGATTGAGTATTTTAGCGGAAACAACCACTAAACAAATCCATGCAGACTGGTCTTAAGGCTTTTTTCATTAACTTTTTTGTGACCGTTTTCTTTGTTATTGCAGCAGTGGCCTACTTCAGCCCAGTGCTTCAAGGAAAGATTTTATACCAAAATGATATCGCGCAGTATACCGGTATGGCGAAAGAACAAAATGACTTTCGCAAAAAAACCGGAGAAGAGCCCTATTGGACAAATAGTGCTTTTGGCGGAATGCCTACCTATCAATTAGGAGCGTATTATCCTCATAATTATGTTAAAAAGCTGGATAATCTTATTCGGTTTTTACCAAGACCTGCAGATTACCTTTTTTTATATTTCATAGGATTCTATATTTTATTGTGTTGTATGAAAGTCGATTACCGATTGGCAGTTTTAGGAGCACTAGCTTTCGGGTTTTCAACATATTTGATTATAATTTTTGGGGCAGGCCACAATGCAAAAGCGCACGCAATGGGCTATTTACCAATGCTTTTGGGAGGTATTATTCTAGTTTTTCGTAAAAAGTATTTATGGGGGTTTGTCCTCACAGCAATTGCCATGGCCTTGGAAATACAAGCAAACCACTATCAAATGACCTACTATTTCATGTTAATGGTATTGATTTTAGGAGCTGTCTATTTGTATGATGCAATTCGAAAAAAATACCTCAAACATTTTTTTATTTCAGTGGCAATATTGCTCATTGCAGTAACATTAGGAATCGCAGCCAATGCGACAGGATTAATGGCTACCAAGGAGTATGCGGATTGGAGTACCAGAGGGAGATCTGAATTAACGATTGATTCAAATGGCGCAACCAAAGAAAACACGGGAGGCCTTAGCAAAGAGTACATTACGCAATGGAGCTATGGTGTTACAGAATCACTGAACCTTTTTGTTCCACGACTTTTTGGTGGCGCTTCGAACGAAGATTTAGGGAAAGATTCCAAAACGTATGAGTATCTCATTGAAAAAGGGCTGCCTCGTAACAGAACTTTAGAGTTTACTTCAGGATTACCGCTTTATTGGGGTTCTCAGCCAGGTACTGCTGGACCTGCCTATATTGGTGCCATCATCTTCTTTTTGTTCTTTCTAGGATTGTTTTTAGTAGATAAGAAGGCAAAGTGGTGGCTTTTGGGCGGTACGATTTTATCACTCATGATGTCTTGGGGAAAGAATTTCAGCTTCTTTACGGATTTTATGATTGACTACTTTCCGTTGTACGACAAATTCAGAGCGGTGTCTTCCGCTCAAGTAGTTCTTGAACTTTGCGCTCCCGTTTTGGCTATTTTGGCCCTCGTTGCCATATTCGATCCAAAATTGGAGAAGGCAAAAAAATTGAACACCTTGAAGTATACTTTTTTTGGGTTCTTGGGCTTTGGGGTACTTCTATTTGTTTTAAAAGGGATGTTCGATTTCGAAGGATACTCTGATGAAAACTTACGGGTTACTGGAATGGAAGAGCTTCCAGATATGATAAAGGCAGATAGAAAAGACGTATACAATAGTGATTTGTTCCGCTCTCTTATGTTCGTATTTCTGACCACCGCTGCACTATGGTTCTATTTAAAGGAAAAGATCAAAGAAAATCTCGTGATTATTGCTTTAGGTGTTCTTATCGTTATTGATTTGGCGGGGGTCAATCTACGTTATGTAAACAAAGATGATTTTGTTTCCAAACGAAGAATGACACAGCCTTTTCAGGAAACTGCTGTTGATAAACAGATTGGTGAGGATACCGGAAAGTTTAGGGTGTTTGACCCCTCAGAAGGCTTTGACAGTGCTCGAACAGCATATTTTCATCAATCTATAGTAGGTTACCATGCTGCGAAACCGGCCGGCATGCAAGACCTTTTTGATTTTTACCTCTACCATGGCAAATTCAATATTTTGAATATGTTAAATGTTAAGTACGTTATTCAGCAAGATGAAGAGGGTAGAAGGTATGCAGGAATAAACCCTGAAGCAAACGGGAATGCTTGGTTTGTTTCAAAACTTAAAGAGGTCAAAACTGCCGACGATGAAATACAAGCCATTGAGGAATTGAACACTGCATATGAAGCTGTCGTAAACACCGCTAAGTTCAAGAATATCAACCGGTTTAATTTTCAAGCAGATTCTACGGCCACCATTACCTTGATTGATTATGAACCAAATCACCTAATTTATTCTTCCAAGAATGACAATGCCGGTATTGCAGTGTTCTCTGAGATGTACTATGGCAATGGCTGGAATGCTTATATCAACGGAAAATTGCAGGACCACTTTAGGGTTAATTATGTTTTAAGGGCACTGAAGTTGCCAGCCGGGGAACATAAGGTTGAATTCAAGTTTGAACCTGTGGTAGTTGAGACAGGTAGCAAAATTGCTTTGGCCAGCTCCATTGTGCTCGGTTTGATTGTTCTGGGCGGTATTGGATTTACCTTTTGGCGTTCTAAAAAAGAAGAAAAAGTTAAAGTCTAATGCGGAAGGTATTGGTCATTATGTACTATTGGCCGCCAGCAGGTGGACCTGGTGTTCAGCGCTGGTTGAAATTCGTAAAATATCTTAGGGATTTCAACATCGAACCAGTTATCTACATTCCGAAAAATCCCAATTATCCTATTGAGGATGCTTCTTTGGTCGACCAAATTCCTGAAGGAATAAAGACATATTCACGCCCTATAAAGGAACCTTATGGCCTAGCATCGTTTTTTTCTTCTCACAAAACAAAACGAATCAGTTCTGGAATCATCCAAACTAAAAATCAGTCTTTGCTGGAAAAAGTTATGCTTTGGGTGAGAGGTAACTTTTTTATTCCAGATGCCCGTAAAAATTGGGTCAAACCTTCTATAGCCTTTTTGTCTCAAGTTATTGAATCCGAGGATATTAATACTATAATAACAACAGGTCCGCCACATAGTTTGCATCTCATCGGTCTAGGGCTTAAAAAGAAGTATCAACTGAAATGGTTGGCCGACTTCAGAGATCCTTGGACTTCCATAGGGTACCACAAAAAACTTAGACTAACCAAGTCCTCTAAGGAGAAACACCAACAACTTGAACGTCAGGTTTTGAATGAAGCTGATACTATAGTAGTGACCAGCAGCACTACCAAAAAGGAATTTGTAGAGTTGACATCCAAACCTATAGAAGTGATTACAAACGGGTATGACATAGAGGTGAACGAGGCTTCTGAATTGGACAAAAAGTTCACCATTTCGCATATTGGTTCACTGCTGACAGGAAGAAACCCAAGTAACTTATGGATGGTTTTAAGTCAATTAATTCAAGAAAACGCAACTTTTAGAGAAGCGTTCGAATTGCACTTAATTGGAGTAGTGAGCGAAGATGTTCTTGATAATATATATGGACATGGACTTCAACAGCATGTACACATGATAGATTATTTGCCTCATGAAGAAGCTATAAAGCGTCAGAGGAAATCACAAGTTTTGTTAATGGTAGAAATTAATTCAGCCGAAACGGCAGGGATTATTCCAGGAAAGGTCTTTGAATATCTTGCGGCCAAACGACCAATATTAGGTATTGGTCCTAAAGGTTGGGACGCAGGTGCAATAATTAACGAGTGTCATGCTGGGTACGTATGTGACTACGCAGAACGTGCCCAATTGAAAGACATGATTTTAAGTTGGTTCTTTGCCTATAATGAGAAAGCACTTCAAATCTCATCACAAAATATGGAAAAATATAGCAGAAGGACTCTAACTCGTAAGCTCTCTGAAATTCTCTAGTAGAAAAAATAGGGCCTATACTTTTTGTAAACATCCATGGATTCTAACTATTTGTACTAAGAATCCTGATAGGTCTGCTTGGTTTCAATTTCAAAATAAAAGATATAGATGGAATTCATAATGGAGAATTAGTCTATTATGAATTGCTATCATCGACTATTTCAAAATGTTCAATCTTGAGAATCTTA
>CAZTLZ010000250.1:0-4022 GCA_964614665.1 uncultured Maribacter sp. | reverse complement strand
TTTTTGTTTCCTAGGATCACGAAGATCCACTGTCATGTGCACCCAAAGTATCTGAGATAGTCTTCCAAAGGAACGGGTGGAAGACGTCCTCAGGACGCCCGGTAGCTACTCAGGCTCCTTTCCAATCCCTTCCTCACGAAAAGCACAATTCATCAACCTGAATATCCTCAGGTAATCCAATCCTTCGGTTACGGGCCAGATTCTACAGAAGGTACGGCGGGAAAAGTGACCGCGGGGAGTACCCAAGACACTCACTTTGTTCGTAGGGCAGCTGAAGCGATGGCGAGCATTACTCGACACTCTGTGTAGACCTTCAAACCCTCAAGGGGGTATATGAATCTATCAAAGACTATTCCTGACAGAGGGTACTTTAGTTTTATATAGGCTGATGATGGTACAGCCTCAACGAACTCCTAGAGAGCTTGATATAATCTAAGTGGCGTAGGTGATATTAATAACTCTGACTTTGTATGAGTATCTTGTAGTATTACCTCTATCTAAAGCCCCTTACTGACTCCAAGGGGAAATCAGTTTAAGGATAGATAAATTAGAGCCAAAAAATGTAGAGCTACACATTAACCTCAATGGAACAGTTGGTGTCGTTCGAATTAGTGCTCTATTGTAGGTTATTCTTTAAATAAAGAATTAGGTCAGCACGTTTTTGAGGGTCTGGAATACCTGGTACTTTCATATCCGTCCCAGGCACGAATGTAGTAGGAGATTCTATCCACTCGTCCAAATTACTATCACTCCATACTATGTTCTTATTCGTAAAATTAGCCGAGTAACTGAAGCCATTGTTACTCCGGTCTTTATTTGAAAACATTCCCATTAGACTGGGACCTATGGAGTGGTTTTTTGAGTCAATTGTATGACACGTGCTGCACTGCTGAACGAATAAGGTTTCTCCTACCTCGACGTTAGCTGACGCGATTCGTTCTTTGATCGGAGGCAATTCACGAGTTGTAGTAGATTCACTTGGGTTGCTGAGCCATATTAAGTGTTTGCTTGTTGTTGATAATACAATCTCGCCATTTTTTAGCTCAATAATGTCCCGAATCGGTTCTCCAATGAGGATGGGTTCTGAATACAATACGCGATTGTCTCTAATTCTAACTCTATAGATACTTCGATTTTTTAAAGAGGTAACAAGAATGTCCCCTTGCCAGTCGTAAAATAGCGTGGACTTAATCTTTATTAGGTCGGAAATTCCTATAGATGGCACCCAGGAATAAATAGGTTTCTCAAATGTATTGTGTTCGCCATTATCCTTGCTCAGGGGCCAGTCATAGCTTGAATAATCAGTCCCGTAGGTTTCAATCGGCCAGCCGTAATTGAGGTTATCACGTAAAATGTTTAACTCATCGCCGCCTTTGGGTCCGTGTTCAGTCAAATAAATATGGTCTTCGTCAATATAAAGGCCCTGTGGGTTTCTGTGCCCAAACGTGAATATTTTTGAGTTCCTATTGTTAATGTCAATTAATACTGTTTTTCCGTAGTGGTTAGATTTTTCTTGTGCATATATCGGCCGGCGATCTCCTTCTACATTTAAGTTTTCGGGGATGCCTCTTCCGTCAAACATATTATCGCCAAGTGTTAATAGTATAGAGTCGTCGATAAAGTCGATTTTCCCCCCTGACTCCATAAGTTGTCCGGGCACTGTGTAAGAAGCCTGATGTATTGGGATACAAGGAGATGACTCAAATAGTGTTGTGGGAGTATCCCAAATGTTTTGTTCTAATATTGTTTCTGAAATAGGAAGAGAAGAGACGCGAAGAGTGTAGCATTTCTCAGTGTCGTTCCAATAGTGATGACTTATGTAGAGTTGATTGTTAGATTCAGCTATATCTTTAATAGAAAAGCGATGCAGTTGCAAGTCTGGAGAGACCGATTCTATGAATTGGTCTCTATTGGTAATTAAATTGATATTGAGTTTTTTTACGGACTTATTTTGATGGATAGAGTAAAAGTTACCTTTAGCATCTGCCCAAATTATTTGGTTTTTAAACTCTTCAGAAAAAGAATAAATACCGGGTTTGGTTTGGGTGGGTATGCGAAATTTTTCTATCCTTAGTTTAGAAAAATGGCTGTCAATTATCTCGGTTTGAACCAGTTCAAGTAAGGTATCTGTGTTTTCACTTTTGAATGATAGTTTCTTTATTAAAGTGATGGTTTTGGGGGCGGCGATTGAACATATCAATATTAGTAAGAAAATGGACTGTTTTGAAAGGTTGTTTGTTATGTATACAGGTGTCAGTAAAAGAATAGAGCAAATACCAAATACGGCCAGCTCAAGAAAGGTAAGCTGAGTCGTCAAAACTGAGGTTGCTAATACAAAAAATATAGGGATAAACGAAACATAAAGTAAAATTTCTAGTTTTGATTTTTCTCGCTTGCTGAGTAATAAAAAGAGGATTGTCCAAGACGACACGAAAGAAAGAAAGAAAGTTAGTTCGAGTGTTGGGTCTTTTAGTGATTTTATTATGAGGTAAAATGATGTGACTAAAGGAATCGAGTGCAATATAAGGAAAGATAGTATATGTTTAGCTTTAGTGCGAACCCCTGACATAACCTTATTCCTTCCGGCGAATTTTTGCTTCGAATTTATCTAAAAAGTGTATGAAAACCATAATGTTATAGTTTTCATGGCGTATATACAAGCAACTCCATTTACCCTTATTGACTATAAATGTGAAGTTTTTATGTCGCCCTACATCGTGTGACTCGGTGTTGGTGTTTCTCTAGAGTTTCCTCGAAGGAAATGGCATAGCTTTGATAGCTAATATTCGAGAGGTATAACACTAAGACGTCAAGCGCTATTGACAACGGGAAACGCTCAGCCTGTCCCTATTTGATACTTTGCATACATTGACCTCAAAACCCTTTTTAGGTGTGATGTGAGGGGGCGAACCTTTTTGCCTCAAATGGAAATAGGGTTCATAAAAAGGGTTAGAAGGAAAACAAAACACGTCACCGGCGTAACTGAGGAAGTGCCAACTTACATGTCGTTTTGGGTTTTGCTTATATTTGAGTGGTTCTACACAGGCTATCGAGTGGGTAAGGTATAATAGTGTTTTAGTTTATTGGTATTATACTTTAATCACTAAATGCATCAAAAAGCTAGATGGGCGGAAGCAAGGGGCTCGGGAGCTTGAAGGCCTTTAGTAGGAGCTGATCGGAAACAACAAAATGGCATTGACGTATTATTTCAAAAACCTCAAATCTCAAAACTCACTCCAGCTTAAAGATATTCCTGCACTTGTTGGGAGAAGTGAGCATTGTGACGTTCAGATCGCTCATGAATCTCTTTCTCGTGAACACTCACGCTTAACGCTAAACGAGCATAGGTTGCTACTGGAGGATCTTCATTCAACCAATGGAACATATGTTAATGGAAGAAAGGTTGCTGTACCTACATTTCTTGAGGTGGGGGATGTAGTTCGCTTCGGTCAAGAAACGTATTGTCTACAAAGTAGTGACGGAGTGTCTACTCAAAAGTTTGATAGAAATACGAAGTACGATTTAAACTCGGCTATTTTTACGGCTAATGAAGAAGATGAGGACGGTACGTCAAAGTTACAAGAAATCGCTCTACCGTTTAGTTGGCGAAAGTTTGAAAAGTCGCATCATATGATGGCTAGTTCAAAAGACAAGAAACTAATAATAGAATTAAAAAAGCTCTCATTAAAAAAGCTTCGGCATTCTAATGGGCTAATGATTGTCGTTACCACGGAAGATAAGGTCCCTAGCGTAAAAGTATTAACAACATCGAAGACGGTTACTTCTTGGACGATTGGGCGCAGTTGCGAATCCGCAATTCGCTTAGATGACTCACGTGTTTCTGAGTCTCATTGCGAGTTTTCGTTTAAGGACGGATTGTGGTCAGTGAAAGATAAAAATTCACTAAATGGTACTTTTTTGCTAAACAAAAAAATTACGAGTATGGATATTCAATCAATACTAGAGTTAAGTGTCGGGCCATATACTTTAACGGTTGAACCAATCTTAAAGAAGTAGCCAAT
>CAZTLZ010000249.1:0-4061 GCA_964614665.1 uncultured Maribacter sp. | reverse complement strand
CTTATTCGAAAAAGTTGGGGCGGCCTCCTTTATAGAATTTGGCGGAAGTAGCGGTAGATGGTATCTAGTAAATGAGGAAGGAGATGAGATTATGGAGTATTTATCTTCGCCTTCAAGGACATTTAATGGTCCTTGGGTAATCAATTAAATTGTTAGTTTGAGTTAGTTAAAAACAAAAGCTCGGAGCAGTCGTTCCGAGCTCTTTGTTTATTCCAAAAAATTATCTTTACACTTCAAATAAACCACTTTATAAAACTGGTTAACAACTGATTAAATCTATTCTTACAAAATAATATTTTTAAAGTTATTTCTTCTACAACCCTTATTTAAAACAATTCAAAACTGTAGGCATTAACGCACATTTATCTTTTCATTAACAACATCGTCTCTAAAATTAACTGTACTTGTCACTTCAAAATCAGACCAACCACACTTCAAATTTTTGACTTTCCAATCGTAAAAAAAGAGACCTAACTAAACACACATTATCTTTTTTCTCCGTTCTAATGAATAGACGAGAAAGATATCTTTACGAACCGAAAACACTAACCAGTTTGAAACAGAAAATTTGTTGTACAGCAATTTTGCTAACCTTCTTCTACGGGGCTTTTGCAAAAAACAAAACACAGCCACCCTCAAATTCTAATCTTCCTTATCAGTCAACAGCTAAACATACCATAAGCGGTTACATCGCCGAGAGCGGAACCAGAGAAAATCTTTTGGGTGTTTCGATATATGTACCAGAATTAAAACTCGGCACAATTTCGAATGATTATGGGTTCTTTTCATTGACACTACCAGAAGGAAAGCATGAAGTTTATATTTCGTACATCGGTTACGGTACTCAAATAAAGGAAATTGAATTGACCAAAGACATCACCTGGGAAATTGAATTAGCATCGGAGGCAGAGTCACTAGAAGAAGTTGTGGTCACAGCAGACGAAAAAATCAAAGAAAGCAAGGTGACCCAAATGAGTACGGTAAAAATAAATCCGTCTGTAATTCAAGACGTTCCGGCGCTTTTAGGCGAAAAGGATGTTTTAAAGACCTTACAATTACTTCCTGGTATTCAAGCAGGATCTGAAGGTAGTTCTGGTTTCTTTGTTCGAGGGGGTACGCCAGACCAAAATCTCATCGTTCTCGATGATGCGGTAGTATACAATTCGAATCACCTTTTCGGATTCTTTTCGGTCTTTAATGGAGATGCCATTAAATCGGTAGAAGCTTTTAAAGGCGGATTCCCAGCCCGATTTGGTGGCCGACTTTCTTCTGTCATTAAAATCGACATGAAAGATGGTAATAAAGAAAAACTCTCAGGTAAGTTCAACATTGGCTTGATTTCATCCTCCCTATTACTTGAAGGACCCATCAACAAAGGTAAAACCTCATTTATTGTCAGTGGGCGCCGCACCTATGCCGATGTTTTGGCACAGCCTTTCATCAAAGCGCAAACCGAAGGCGAAAGTACTGGAGGCTATTATTTCGCGGATCTCAATTTTAAGGTGCACCACATCTTCAACCAAAAAGACAAACTCTATTGGAGCAATTACTACGGACGTGATAAATTCTATTCTGATGATGATGATGAATCTTCAACAGCCAAGACAAGACTGGGTTGGGGTAATATTACTTCTACCCTACGTTGGAATCATCAGTTCAACAACAAACTATTTGCCAACACCTCATTTGTTTTTAGTAATTATGAGTTCAAAGTCAATGCCGAGGATAAATCTAAATCAGAAGATACGGACGGTGATTTCGAATTTAGCACTAGTTCTGGCATCAATGATTATACCCTCAAAACGGATTTCAACTACTACCCCAATAGTAAACATAGTATTCGATTTGGTGCCATGGCGACGAGACATAATTTTACACCTCAACGTGTATTGATAAAAGAATTTGACAACAATGTCAATACCAAGCAAGAATTGAACTCCCTCGAAAGTGCTCTTTATCTAGAAGACGATTGGAAAGTCACCGATAAGTTGAATGTATCGCCAGGTTTGAGACTAAGTGCTTTCAATTATGAGAAAAAAAACTACTACAATTTTGAACCGCGTCTGGCACTTGCTTACAACTTCAAACCTGATTTGGCCTTTAAAGCGTCGTACTCCCGTATGAACCAGTATATTCATTTACTATCAAGTTCAGGCATTGGGTTACCAACAGATTTATGGGTATCATCGACCGATATCGTAAAACCACAAAGATCAGAACAATTCGCCATAGGTATTGCCAAGGATTTTCTAAATAAAGACTATTCTTTGACCGTAGAGGGATACTACAAGAAAATGGACGATGTTATTGCTTATAAAGAGGGAGCTTCCTTTTTGGCAATCGACGATATAGAATCGGGGAAAACCACAAATTGGGAGGAGAATATTACTTCTGGACAAGGTTGGGCATACGGGGCGGAGGTCTTGTTCAGAAAACAATCAGGTCCTTTGACAGGTTGGTTGGGGTATACACTTTCGTGGTCTGAAAGACAATTCGATGAATTGAATTTAGGCAAAAAATTCTTCGATCGGTATGATCGTAGGCATGATATTTCACTAGTGGGCATTTATAAACCCCACGACCGAATTACTTGGTCTGCAACGTGGGTATTATCCACAGGAAATAATTATACGTTACCTAATCTGCAACGATTAAGTGATCAAGGTAATTTGTCAATCGGCAACCCTAACAATTTTTTCGGTGGGTTTGACTCTACCGAAGATTTTAGCACAGCCCGTAATAACTTTAGAGGTGAGACTAGCCATCGGTTGGATTTAGGGGTACAGTTTCATAAAAAATTACGAAAAAATCGTGAACGTACTTGGGGCATTTCATTGTACAATGCCTATGCACGCCAGAATCCGTTTATCTATTGGGTGGATGAAAAATACGATGATAAAGGTGATGACGATTTCACCAATGATACCAGAGAAAAAGAACTGAGCCGTATATCGGTGCTTATGCTTATACCATCGGTCAATTATACTTTTAAATTTTAAGAAGATGAGAAAGTCATATTTTATTTTAGTATTGTTCATTTTCACACTGATAGGATGTGAAAAAGTAGTGGACTCAGATAAACTTTTAGATACCGATGAAAAGGTTTTTATAAGTAGTTATATAGCCCCGACCGATACCTTGCTTCGTGTTAACGTATCAAAGGCATTGCCAACAATAGGGACGCCCTTGAGCGCTGACGACTATGAGGCGAACAGAGACCTTTTTCTGATCAAAGACGCCGAAGTTTCTATGGCGAATGAAGATGGCAACTTCATTGAATTCGTATATTCTGAAGATGAATCAGCCTATATAGCGGATGCCAGCAATCTCGCTGTTTTAGAAGGGAAGCGCTATTTCTTAAAGGTCGTTGCGAACAATCAAGACTTTAACGCCAGTTGTGAAATACCGAATAGGATAGAAAGCATTACAGAAACCCTGATAATAGAGTCTAATGAATACGGGGGTGAATATACAAGGTTGAATGTTGGTTTTACTGACATTGTTGGTGAACGAAATTTTTATGTCTTAGGAGGTTTTCTTGAAACAAGTTTTGAAGAAGAAACCTATAAGAACCCTATATTCTATGAATCTTTTGGGTTGCTAAATGATGCCGTTCAAGATGGTATAATGTTGAGTGCGAAAACTGGATTCTTATTTAGCGATGTGCAGGAAGAACCATTGAAAGTTGTACTTCAAGTCGCCAACGTTCAAGAGATAATCTATCAAAATCTTCAAGCATCAAATTTGAATCTAGACAACGACGGTAATCCTTTTGTAGAATATAGCATTGCCCCAGACAACATTGAAGAAGAAAACGGTGTTGGGGTTTTTGCTGGATATCAGGTCACCGAAAAAGTGGTAGTATTCGAATAACTTATTATTAAGTGTAAAAAAGCTCGGGAACCACCCCGAGCTCAAACTTTCCCCAGTTAGTTAACTGGAAAACCAACCATACTTCCTTACACTAATTTTCTTTTTCTTAGCTGTTGACTTCGTCGTATCGAAATTATCATCCTTACGTTTACACAAAAAAAATCTAGGAACTTGTTGAATAATCTTTT
>CAZTLZ010000248.1:0-4062 GCA_964614665.1 uncultured Maribacter sp. | reverse complement strand
GACTGTTTTGAAAAATTTGGTCACATTTTTTTTGACGGCGCAATAACGGAGGGAATTCTGAAGATGGTCTGAATTTTCGGGAAATATTCACAAAAAACAAACCACTACCCAAAAGCAACGCTTTCGAGTAGTGGTCATATATTTCAAGAAAATAAGCGATAATTCTTCCATTCCAAGAATTATGGTTAGATTATGATTAAAATCTTGAATGTCTGTAAATATTTGTTTGATTTTTTTTACATCTAGTAAGCTGATTTTCTGAAAATATTTGTTTAAAATATCAACTCATAGAGGTATATTTTTTTATCTAAATATCAAAAACTTGCAAAACTTTAAATAGTTCATAAAAATGAGAAACACTCTGATTCAAAGAGTGAGTACTACTAAAATCTAATTTCTTCTCAAATATTTTTTTGTACTCTGTTACCTCCTTTCTTGGATATACTTTTTTAGAAACAATCTCTTCAGGTAAAACAAAAAGTACTGATTCTATAAATTGTTGGAGTTCCAATTCTGTTGTTTTAATTTCTGGATTTGTGTATATTTCTATGATGATTGAATCATTTTTAAAAAGAAGATAGATATTGAATTTTTCAAGGTATTTTTTCCCATCATTATTACCTTCAGCATAGCATCTTAATGAAGTTCCGCCTCCATTTTCATTTGAACAGAAGAATGTTCTCTGTATTTTTAACTCATCTAGTTTTTTAACAATGTAGTTTTGACAAGAAAAAACGTGTGCTTTTGTATTTGATATAGTTGTCTTTTTTCTGGCATACAGTAACTCTTTATTTAAAAAATTAGCATAGAGTTCAATAAGTTTATCATCTGTAAAATTTTCTAGTTTTTTCAAAAAACTTTCCAAATCAAAATATAAAAAATCTACTAATTCATTCTCTTCTTTTGCCTTTTTAACAATACCAGAAAGGACTTGGTCTGGGTAGCCAATTATTATGTAAACAAGTTGTATTCCTTCATCTTTGGTCACTTTAATCTGGTTTCTAACTTGATTTTTTCCAGTAGTAGACCACATTTTTAATTCTATTAAAGTAGTGTATTTTTTAACTCCTTTTTCTTTTAATCCTATATCAAATCGGATAGAGGAATTAATAAATCTCTCTTTTTTCTTGCTATACATTTTTCCTTTGCATCTTGGCTCAATTATTACTTCTAAGTCATTAAATTTTTGACCGCTTATCTCTTTAACAAAAAAAGAATTATTCTCTAATAAAATTTTTATAGCAATCTGATGAGTCAATTCGTAATTGAGTCCTTCTTTTAAAAAATCATTTAGATAGTTCATTTGTATTATTTTGGATTTAGCTGTAATGTATAAAAAAGCACAAACGCCTGTCTAATCAAACGTTTGTGCCAAATAAATGTCTTAATTCTTTTTTTGGAATATGTGTGGGAATATAAATTAAGACGCTTTTTTCAATGCTCTATAGAAAACAAAACAGCCTAATGCTATTCCTCCCCACTTCACTACATCTTCCGAGTAGTTTTTATTATTGCAAGCTGAATTCACTAAAGTCTGGCAGTTATCTGAAAGTAGTCTATATTTCCTACGTTCGATAACCCGATTCAAACCGATTTGAATAACATCTAAAGGTGCGTTAATACAAACTGTTTCCTTTAACCTGATTTGCTCTCCTTGAGCATATTCCTCCTTAGTAGTAATATGTGCATAGCCTGGGAAGGGATGGTTATGAATAACATATTCTTGTCCTGTTGCACAATCGCTGCCCAACCAGATACCTGTATGCTGTATATTGCCGCCAACCTTGTTTCTCGTGATTATTTTTCCCGACAGGTTATCTAGGCGGATGCAGATTTGCCTGTTTTGAGAAAACCAAAGATGCACATAGCCATTACGGGCAGTACGATAACGTTGTAAAAACATAATTAAAAATTTATAAATTAAATAAAAATCAATTTATATTAATTAAATTAAAATATCAATTAAATCGAATTAATTCCGTTATAACAATGCATTAAATTTGCTTTTTAATCAAAAATTATAGTATTTTTGAGTAAAAGGCTCAATTTTTTACAAAAAATAATATGATTATAAAATTTACAGTAGGCAATTACAAAATTTTTAAAGACAAAACGACCTTAGATTTAAGGGCAACTGCTATTAGTGAGCATTCGATTAGTAATGTCTTTGAATTTGGAAAAGATAAGCTAGTAAAAAGTGCCGCTATTTATGGAAAAAATGCTGCGGGTAAAACTAAGTTGATTGATGCCCTTGAATTTATGAAGGAATTTGTGATTACTTCTTCTAAGGATATGCAGTCAAACGAGCTGATTGATACGGAACCTTTTCGTTTAAATATAGCCACTAAAAATGCCCCTAGTTTTTTTGAAATAGAATTTTTGTTAAACAAAATTAAATATCGTTACGGTTTTGAAGTAACCGAAGATGCTGTTCAAAAAGAATGGTTATTTGAACGAAAAAAAACGAAAGAATATCCTTTGTTTTTAAGATTAAATGATGAGTTCGATGTCAATTACAAACGATTTGCAGAGGGAAAGAACAAAGAATCATGGACTAGAAAGAACGCACTTTTCCTTTCTTTAGTAGCCCAATTAAATGGTGCTTTAGCACAGCAAATCATTCAATGGTTTGAGAAACTAGTCTTTGTCCATCATGTTTGTAGTTGTGAAGAAAGCGGCTTTACGGAACATTATTTAGAAAATAAAAAAGACCGAGCATTAGTCGTGCAAATGATAAAAAATGCGGATTTGAATATTGAAGATTTAGAAGTAGTCCGCTTTGAAGATGCTAAAACTTTAAAAACAGGCAAAAAAGTAGAATCGCCAGACGACAACGTTTTTGTAAAAACCTATCATCCGCTTTATAATGAAAAAAATGAGCAAATAGGGCTAGAAGATTTTGATATGTATTACGAAGAATCTAGCGGTACGGTGCGTTATTTTGATTTAGTAGGGTTTATGATAAGAGCGATGAGGGAAGGTGAAATAATTATTATGGATGAAATGGATGCTCGATTACATACTAAATTATCTCAAGCTGTTCTGATGGAGTTTAATTCCATAAAAAACACCAATGCTCAATTTATTTTTACAACCCATAATACCAATTTATTAAGTAGCGATTTACTTCGTAGAGACCAAATTTATTTTGTGGAAAAAGATAAATATGCTGCCTCCAAATTATATTCTTTAGCAGAATTTAAAACTAGAAAAGATACAAACTATGAATTAAACTACTCAAAAGGAAGATATGGCGCAATTCCTTTTATCAATCACCTATTCAATGGCAAAAAAGAAAAACCACAAGCATAAAATAAGTTTTCAAGATTTTGTAAATAGTTTAGAACGAGCAGACGAACCACGTATGCTTGATGAAAAAATAGAGCGACAATATTTTTTAGTCGTAACAGAAGGAGAAAAAACGGAACCTAACTATTTTAAAGGCTTAACCGCTGAACTGCCTGACCATTTGGTAGCAGTCGAAATTATTGGAGAAGGGGCAAATACGATTTCTGTAGTGGAGGCTGCTATTAAAAAAAGAGAAGTACGAAAAAACGAAAATTTACTACCCAATTTTGATGAAGTTTGGGTTGTTTTTGATAAGGATGATTTTCCAGCAAAAAGATTTAATGGAGCTATCCAATTAGCCAATAATGAGTTAATCAAATTAGCTTATTCCAATGAGGCATTTGAGTTATGGTATATTTTACATTTCCAATATTTAGACGCTGCGGTTAATCGTACCAGATATATTGAGATTTTAAAGGGAATTCTAGGTAACTATCAAAAAAATAATGCTCAAATGTATCAAATCTTAAAACAAAAAGGAGACGAAACAAAAGCCATTCTTTGGGCAAAAAAATTATTTGAAGAGTTGAATATTGGAAACCCCTCCGAAGAAAAGCCAACAACTTTGGTTTATCGCTTAGTGGAACGATTGAACGATTTTAAAAAATAAGAGATTAGGCTAAAACTATATTCTCCTTGCTATAATAAACCACTACCCGAAAGCAAAACTTTCAAGTAGTGGTATGTTGAAATTCGAAAAGTTAAAATTTTTCT
>CAZTLZ010000247.1:0-4099 GCA_964614665.1 uncultured Maribacter sp. | reverse complement strand
TATGTATAATGACTTTTTCATGTATCGAATTGGATCTTTATATACTTTAATAAGAATCTAACTATAAATAAACGTGATTTTCAAGATGAATTGCAAAATATATCGATGAATCGACCCTAAAATGGTGGAGTTTGTTGTGAAACGTACAAAAAGTGTTGTGAGAGACAACTGATATTGATACTAAGTCAATATTTCTCCAAATCAATAGTTAACTGTTCCCAGTTTGCCATTAGTAGCTCTAGCCGCTTTTTCTTTTTCTGGTATTTATCGAAAAAGTCAGGTTTCGCAATTGTGGTGTCATAGTCCAACAGAAGTTCATGATCAATTTCTGCTATTTCCTTTTCTAAGGAAGAAATATCTTTTTCAATAGTGCTAAGTTTATTCTTCAACGATTTCAATTTTTTCTGATCTTCAAAATCATTGGATTTCCCCTTTCTTTTTTCTTTAATAGGTCTAGCCCCATTCTTTTTTTCAATCGCTCTGAAGTCCGCCGCTTTTCTTTGTTCTAGATAGAAGTCAATGTCACCTAGATACTCTTTTATCTTTCGATTTTTGAATTCATATACCTTATTGGTGAGACCTTGGAGAAAATCCCTATCGTGTGAGACCAAAATCAAAGTCCCCTCGAAATTTTGAAGGGCTTGTTTCAAAACATTCTTAGATTTAATATCTAGATGATTGGTTGGCTCATCCATGACCAAAACATTGAACGGTTGCAATAACATTTTTGCTATAGCCAGCCGATTGCGCTCTCCACCTGAAAGTACTTTCACGTATTTTTCAACTTCATCACCCCTGAATAAAAATGCCCCCAACATATCTCTCACCTTACTTCTGTTCTTTTCGTTTGCGGCATCTATCATGGTATCCAAAATAGTTTTCGAACCATCTAAATACTCTGCTTGATTTTGGGCGAAGTAACCCAATTGTACATTATGGCCTAATTTTAAATGGCCCTGATGTTCCAACTCCCCAACAATAATTTTGGCCAAAGTGGATTTTCCTTGCCCGTTCTGACCTACGAATGCAGTTTTACTTTCGCGCTCAATCAATAGACTGATCCCTTCCAGAACATGGTTTTCTCCATAACTTTTAGAAAGATCTTCAATTTCGGTTACGACCTTACCAGGGGTTACTGAAACCGGAAACCGAACGTTCATGACACTGTTATCATCTTCATCTACTTCGATACGCTCAATTTTATCCAACTTTTTAATAAGAGATTGGGCCATAGAGGCTTTTGTAGACTTAGCTCTGAACTTTTCGATTAAGCGTTCTGCCTGCTGTATTTCTTTCTCTTGGTTTTTTTGTGCGTTAAGCTGTTGTTGTTTGATTTCATTACGCAACAACAAATACTTTGAATAAGGTTTATTATAGTCATAAATACGGCCTAACGATATTTCAATGGTGCGATTGGTCACATTATCTAAAAACATTTTATCATGTGAGACAATGACCACAGCCCCATTATAACTCCGTAGAAATTGTTCAAGCCAGATAATCGACTCAATATCTAAATGGTTGGTAGGTTCATCTAACAATAACACGTCATTGCTCTGTAAGAGTAACTTGGCTAGCTCAATACGCATTCTCCATCCCCCAGAAAACGTGTCTGTCTTTTTATCGAAATCACCTCTTTTAAAACCAAGGCCCAGAAGAATCTTTTCAGTTTCACCCTGATAATTATACCCTCCTAAAATCTCATAGTGATGGGTCACGTCATTTAGATCAATTATCAACTGACTATAACCATTGCTCTCATAATCAGTTCGTTCGGCCAATTGCTGATTAATCTCATCAAGTTTTAGTTCTAAGGCCTTTATTTCCTCAAAGGCTTGATATGATTCTTCCAAAACCGTTCGACCTTGTTCAAAATCAATATCCTGCCGAAGGAAACCGATTTTTACATCTTTTTCCATCGCAATCGTTCCTGAATCTAAAGGCATGTCTTTTGAGAGCAGTTTCAAAAGTGTCGACTTGCCAGCACCATTCTTTCCAATAAGACCTACACGGTCTCCCCCGTTCAGTCTAAATGATATTTCTTCAAACAAATATTCCCCTCCAAAGGAAACAGAAAGATTGTGGACATTAAGCATTCTTTGTGACGATTGTTACATTATAAAAAAGAGCAAATCAGTACTTTTGGCTAAAGTTTTGCAAATGTTAAAAAAAGGAAACAAACTCTACAGCATTTTAACAGGAAGTTGCCCTAAATGTCATCTAGAGAGCATGTATTTGAAGAACAACCCCTACGAACTCGGAAATCTTTTCAAAATGCATGACCGTTGTTCCTCCTGTAATACTAAATATAAAATTGAACCCTCTTTTTTTTATGGTGCAATGTATGTGAGCTATGCGGTAGGTATTGCATTTGCAGTTGCCGCTTTTGTTATCACCAAGCTTTTTTTTGGTGCTAATCTGATTACCACCTTTATTGCCATTGTCGGAACCATGATTGTATTTATGCCGATCATTATTCGCCTATCAAGAAATATTTGGATCAACTTGTTCATCAAATATGACCCTGAAGCTGCTAAAGTTGATTCTTAAGGTATTTTTTAGTGAAACGCTCCATATCAATTTCAGCATTTAAAGGTTTTTGTTCCTCTATAAAGCGATATAGTTCTAACGAAGCATAAGGGGCAATCAAAACCCCACGTGAACCGAAACCATTTAATACGAACAGATTATGATTTTCTGGATGTCTCCCTACTAAAGGCCTTCTATCCACTACAGTTGGCCGAACCCCTGCGACATGATCTACGATATGATAATCACATTTAATGAATGTCTCCATTTTTTGAAGGAGTTCTTTTCTTGCATCTTGAGTAGGCTCACTGGTAACATCAGTACGATTGTAGTTTGCCCCTATCTTGTATCGATTTTTCCCTAAAGGAATGCAGAAGATATTGGCTTTAATTGCATTCACCTCATTTAATTCAGGCGCTTCAATGATAACATATTCCCCTTTGTTTCCATTTAAAGGAAGGTAGTTAAAATAAGGGTTGTTTTTAAGCCCAAAACCTTCTGCAAAAACAATATACCTTGCTTTGATCGCCCCATAAGAAACTTCATCGTTTTCGATTTTCAATAGGCTATAATCAAATCGTTCGAAAGTAAGGTTTTTTCTTTGCACCAAATATTCGGAATATTTCTGAAGTAGCTCTTCAGTATCTATTCTTCCCGTCTTTAGAACTGTGCCGAACCCATATGGTGCATGAACATTCACATTGGTATTTGAATGAATCTCCGTTGACAAAAAATCACTCAAATGTGGTTTATCCATCGACTCGAACCAGAGATTTTGTTCTTCGACTGAATTGAACCTTCTGACTATTGAAAGATCGTGATTAAGTATGACTCCAAGTTTCTTTTCTAACTTCCGATAGAACGGCATTGCCAATTCAAGCTGCTCATTAGCCCTCCATGCCAACGTAAATCTTTTGAGGATAACAGGGTTGTAGAGTCCGCCTGCAACAGCAGATGAGGTTTGTGAATCATCTGAAATCACGTGATAAGTTCTACCATGCGCTTCCAATTGTTCACAAAACGATATTCCAGCAAGGCCCAAACCGACAATAAGGTAATCTAACATTCAGCAAAGGTACTTATTTGGAAGTCATTGGCAGAAGTAAAACGATGAAGCAATCCGTTGAATCATTAAGATAAGCTCAACATGTTGCTTCACTTCGTTGGTAATGACAAGCCATAAAAAAACCACATCTTCCGATGTGGTTTATATCTTGAATTGGAATTCTAAATTGTCGTGATGCTTAGTAGCTCCACATATCTTGTTCCCTATCTCTAATGACCTCCTTGATTCTTTTGGCCTCTAGTAGTTGGAACAATGCATTATCTGCAATATAATCGTTGACCTTACGGTCACCATGCACATTGTCTTCTCTATAAATGACGCCATTGAACCTTCTTGCATTCAACAACATATCGAAAGATATGGGTTGTGCCGAGTTGCGTTGGTTAAAAACCTTAGCATCATGTAAAATCTGCCTGGCACCTGGGTACCATACCCAGAAAAGTTCCACCTTGGCATCTGAAGGGTCCATAGACTCATCATCGATAAAGTTAACATCTGGAGCAA
>CAZTLZ010000246.1:0-4133 GCA_964614665.1 uncultured Maribacter sp. | reverse complement strand
GAGCAATACCTTTTTGCCCATACTAGCGTATGCCTGCGATAAGTTCATAGCTAGTAGTGTTTTACCTTCAGCCTTTATTGAAGAGGTAATGTATACTACTTTTCCCTCATTCAAATTCTTTGAAGACAACAAATAATCTGTGTTTGTACTCAAAATTCTAAAAGACTCAGCTAGTGCAGATCTATCATGGACATTGGCAAAACTTTTCTCCTTGGCAAAAAACGGAATCTCGATTAATATAGGTATTTCGGGGTTTACCCTTTCGACATCTAAGCGGTTATGTACTTTGGTATCAAGAGAAGAACGAATGAAAATCACCAGAAAAGGCATCAACATCCCCAATATTAACGACAGGGAATACACAATAATTTTATTAGGCCACATAGGCTTCATACTGGTCAGACCGTAATCTATGATTTTAACTGTTGGACTTGTAGCGGCGAAATCGATAGCTGCTTCCTCTCTTTTTCGCAAAAGCAATAGGTATAAATTCTCCTTGATACTTTGCTGCCGTTCGATGGATCTCAACCTGCGCTCTTTTTCAGGCATTTTTGAGAAAGAAAATCCAGCACTTTCTTGTTCACGGTTCAAACGTTGCAATGAAACATCCAATTGAGATTCATAAACATTCACCGAATTCAATATATTAAGTTTACCTAATTCTAATTGCTCGGATAACGTTTTCAATCTAGGATGATTGGCACCGACGGTAACCACCAGTTTCTGTCTTTCTCTGGCCATTTCGTTATACTTTGTCACCAAAGTATTCAAACCCTGATTATCCAAACCTATATTTCCTGGTAATAGGTTGTACGCAACTTCTTCAGAAACCGTTCTTTTCAAAAGTTTTGAAAGCGAAATTTGCGTTTGGAGCTTAGAAACCCTTGCATTGGCAGCCGATTTTCTACGTAGGCTGACATTTGCATCTGACTCAATGTTTGTAAGGTTTTCAGCTTTTTTAAATTCTTGCTTTCCGGCCTCAATCGAATCCAATTCTTGAGATAGGTAAATGAATCTCTTATCGATTACTTCCAGCGTTCGTTTGGCTACTAATTGTCGATCTACTACGCCATCTTCGTTAAAGTTCTTAATTACCGAATTCAATATCGTTTCGGATAACTCTTTGCTTTGTCCATTTAAAGTTAAGGTAAGTACTTCACTTTGTCTTTCCGACGTTCCAATTTTTAAATCTTCAATAAGACGTAAAGCAGCTTTCTTACCTGGCCTTATAATTACCTTGTACTTATTATTCTTATAGTCCTTTATATTGGCAATTTCAGTTAGATTCAAAGTAAATGGAAGATCTCCTCTTTCAGAAGAATTAGTCTTATCGTAAGGGATAATATGTCTTTTTTTGGTTTTATCCGTAATGTTAAATCCCGAGGAGCTCAACACTAACTCATATTCCAAAGATTCGTCCAAGGCGTCTTCGGCAATATCTTTCTGAACTTCGAAGGGAGGACTGGAAATCCTAGTAAAAGTAAAATCATTAAGTTGGTAATACTCTATATCCAAGTTTAATTCCCGTACTACATTATCGATTAAACGATATGACTTTAGTATCTCAACATGATTTTCAAGATTAAGTCGCATATTTTGGTTCGCCAGCAGAACCTCATTCGGAATAATCTTCGCCTGCTTGGTATCATCTAAAATTTTGATTTTGGCCACTGTTTTATAGGTCTTTGGAGCATACTTCTCATAATAATACCCGAGGGCTCCAAACAAAATACAACCAATAACAAACCAAGGCCAGTAGCGTAGATACTTCATTAGCGTATCCATAAAAGGGATAGGCTTATCATCTTCCTTAAAATCCAACATATTCGGGGTTTCTCTCATTTTTTACTTCTTCAAAAGTTTGTACTCGAACATTCTATGTCCGAACTTTCGAAATTACGGAATACTTCGTCCAAGAAAATTATAAATCGTTGAATTCTAATATTTTATCGATTATGCGCGAAGCCGTTTTACCATCCCATAAATGAGGAATTCCACCTGTTTTCCAATTTCCAGAAAGTAATTTTTCCAAAGCCGGTTTTATAGCACTAGGATCCGTACCTAAAAGTTCATTGGTACCCTCTGTAATCGTCTCAGGTCGTTCCGTATTATCCCTAAGGGTCATGCACGGTATACCCATAACGGTTGTCTCTTCAGTAATACCTCCTGAATCAGTAATTACGGCCTTAGATTTTTCCACCAAATAATTAAATTCCAAGTAGCCCAATGGGTCGATCATATGTAATCGTGGGTGTGCTATATTTAGATTTTTCAAAATTTTAGCCGTTCGTGGATGAACAGGAAAAATTAGGGGTAGCTTACCGGAATGTTCAATTATTTCCTCTAATAATGATTTTAACTGGCTTTCTTCATCTACATTGGCAGGGCGATGCAAGGTCATCACTATATAGGCTTTTTCTTTTAATTCTAGTCTATCCCATACTTGTGGTTTTCGAAAACGAGGGCGTTGTTTTAATAGGGTATCGATCATCGTATTACCCACATAAATTATGCTTTCTTCTTTTACACCGCTCTTTCTTAAATTATCATTTGCCACTTCTGAAGTCGTGAAAAAATAATTTGTGATAGCATCTGTTACCAAACGATTGATTTCTTCCGGCATCGTCCAATCACTTGAGCGAATACCCCCCTCTACATGAGCTACTTTTGTATGTAGTTTCTGTGCTACAATTGCACATGCCATGGTCGAAGTGACATCGCCCACAACAAGAACAAGTTCGGTAGGATTATTTAGAAGTTCCTTTTCAAATCGAATCATAATAGCTGCAGTTTGTTCTGCCTGGGATCCACCACCAGCCTCTAAGTTTACATCTGGCTCAGGTATTTCTAACTGCTCAAAAAAATCTCCGGACATCTTTTTATCATAATGCTGCCCAGTATGGACCAATCGATACGAAATATCCTTTCCTTCTTGCTGTGCTGCTTTAATTGCATGAATAATCGGTGCGATCTTCATGAAATTTGGTCGTGCGCCGGCTATTAAAGTTATCTTTTTCATTTACTGCATTTAATTTTCTTATCAGAGGTGTCTAATCACCTCTTGTTCTGATTTCTGTATTCTCTCTAATCTAAAACAACAGTCTCAGTGCTATTCCAATCGACTTGCTCTATGGCCTGGTTTAAATCAATAAAATCAAAATCGTTCATCCACTTTTTTAGTTTTGGTTTACATGATTTCAGGCCCACGTATGATTTAAACCTTCTCGATCGTGATAAACCTTCTATTACAGGTTGTTCGTAGTCAAAATCCCTAGGGTGAAAATAGGTCATAACATAATCCGATTTTTTGGTGCACTTTTTAATAAAACTATAAGGGAACAATCTGAAATAACCACCTCCTGAAAAAATCACCTGCTTACCGAGAATAGATCTCGTATTTATCGGAAATTCCTTTAAAACAGCCCCTTTATATTTTAATATTGAGGGTTTATCAGTTTCATAGGCCGGAAGCCCCCCATGTGCCCTACTTGCCGGAAATACCGATGAATCAACTGTGATACCCAATTCATACAACGCCTCAAACGCCCATTTGTTTTTTTCAGTAATCGAAAAACCAGGAGCCCTAAAAAATCTCACTTTCTTACCTGTACAATCTTCGATAGTCTTAATAGATTTTTCAACATCATTAAAGAAAGTAGCTCGATCTTGTTCATATACCAATTGATGTAAATGAGTGTGACTGCCTATTTCATAACCTCTATCTGCAATTTCTCTGATGACCTCAGGAAAACGTTGGGCCATCCACCCGACTACAAAAAAAGTTGCATCCACCTTGGTATCATCCAAAATCTCATATATGGTTTCCATATTTTGATGAATTCGAGGCTCGAAATTTGACCATTCCTTCTCCGTCTTCGTAGACTCATTATCTAGAATATGAAACCATTCTTCTATGTCAAATGTTAGTATATTCATTTTCTTATCAATATTCCTTCCTAATAAACGTATTTAGAGATTAAATGGCCAAAATAAATGGATGTCGCGAGAGGTTGAAGTTTCCATATTTTTGTCAAGAAACCAAGCTCCTTAACCGACTTTCCTACAGGTTCGGAATAATTATAAAAAATTGGTAATTCCAACGGATTCCATTGTTTTTTAAATCGATGGTTGTT
>CAZTLZ010000245.1:0-4148 GCA_964614665.1 uncultured Maribacter sp. | reverse complement strand
TTTAATTCGATGGCCGAGCTAAACTCACCAGTATCGGCGCTTGAAACAGCTGCACCGCCCATACCGATACGATAATTGTCTCCGCCCAAGATGACTATTTTATCACCAGTCTGTGGCGTATCTTTTAAAGCTTGGTCGGCTTTTCCATAACCAATACCGCCGGCTTGCATGATGACTTTGTCATACGCTATACGTCGATTATCTTCTGAATGTTCAAAGGTTAGTACGGATCCAACAATCAAGGGTTGCCCAAACTTGTTTCCGAAATCGGATGCTCCGTTTGATGCCTTTATCAGAATATCCATGGGGGTTTGATACAACCATTCACGTTCTGGTGTTCCTTTTTCCCATGGTCGCCTGTCCTGAGCGGAGTCGAAGGGCTCTTCCTCCAATCGAGAATAAGCGGTCATATATACCGCTGTTCCTGCCAGTGGTAGCGAGCCTTTTCCACCAGCCAATCTATCTCGTATTTCACCTCCTGAACCAGTAGCAGCACCATTAAAAGGTTCTACCGTGGTTGGAAAGTTGTGCGTTTCTGCTTTAAGGGAAATAACGGATTCAAACTCCTCCTCTTGATAAAAATCAGGTTTGTCGGCTGTTTTTGGAGCGAACTGTATGACTTTTGGTCCTTTTATAAAAGCGACGTTGTCTTTATAGGCAGAGACGATATCATTCGGATTTTGCTTTGAAGTTTCTTTGATCAATTTGAACAATGAAGTTGGCATTTCTTCACCATCGATAACAAAGGTTCCGTTAAATATTTTGTGACGGCAATGTTCTGAGTTTACCTGACTAAAACCGAAGACTTCCGAATCGGTCAGTTTTCTACCCATTTTTTCGGATAGCGAGTTTAAATATCCGACTTCTTCATCGCTTAAAGCAAGCCCTTCTTGTTGGTTGTACCCCGCAATATCATCAATTTCTAAAATGGACTCCGGTTCGATTTCAATCGTATAAATTTCTTGGCCCAGCCCATCGTATTTTTGGGAGATCATGGGGTCGAAATCAGTGAATTTTTCTGACACGGACTGAAACTCCTCAATACGGATGATGCCAGAAACGCCCATATTTTGGGTAATCTCCGTGGCATTGGTGCTCCATGGGGTTATCATGGCCGCACGAGGCCCAATAAAAAAGGCGTCTAATGACGCCGCGTTGATTTGTGGTTGGTTGCCGAACAACCAAGTCAATTTTTTTGTGTCTTCTTGAGACAGTTCTTGGTTGGTTTGTACTGCAAAAACTTTAAGAGCTACATCCCCGAAAAAGTGAATCATTTATCGCCTGAGTTGTATGGATTAAGAAAGACACAAAATTATACTAAAGTTGTGTTTTTCATGTATAAAACACAACTTTTTTGGCACAAGAAGTTAACAGCTTTAAAAGCTAGATGTTGATAATTCTAAGTTGCTACTTCAATAGGCTCTTTTAACGGTATTTTAATCCATAGCTATTTAATGGTCTGGCCAGCTTATATTCTTTTTGAGAACACTATGTTTTCGTAGGCCTTTCCATTGACATGAAAATCTATGGCTCCCACGTTTTTAAATTCATTTTTTTCATAGAATCGAATCGCTCTGTCGTTTTTAATATAGACCGTAAGCCACATCGTATCTAATTGTAATGCTTTCGCTTTTTGTTCAACAAAATTGAGCAGTTGTCGTCCGATTTTTAGCGGTATAAATTCGTTTTGGACAAAAATTCGTTCCAAGCGGCCCGTATTTTGCGAGGCCACAGTTTCGTGTTTTGCGTGTACTATTAATTTGGCGTAGCCAACGGGTAAATCATCTATATACATAATATAGAAATGTACGTTTGGGTCGTTGAGCTCTTGTCTCGTTTTAGCAACTGAAAAGTTGTTGTTCAGGTATTGCAACAGATTGTTTTTGTCCTCAACATAAGGCCCATGTGATTCAGCCCATGTGATTCTCGCTAAAAGTGCTAAGACATCGATGTCTGCTTTTGTTGCTAATTTTATCTCAATCATGGCTGTTCTTTTTAATTTTTAAACGTCTTAGATGATATCCATGCAGCAATACTGCGATAGTACATCCTACTAAGATGGGTGTTGCAGCAAGTAAAGCGCCGTATACAATGTAAATTACATTGGCGATTAGTGAGACTAGCCTTAGTTTATATTCACCTTTCGTAGACATGGAATATAAGTTGATCACCAAACCTCCGTAACCAATACAATCAATTATAAATGGACTCATAGGATATCTTTTTTCTACTCGAATAGTGAAAGCGAAGTGCTATTCAACTTAAAATCAACATATCAAATATAGAATGTAATTTATCGTTTTTACTTTGTAATCGATTTAATATTGCTATATTTAATTTCGAAACTATCGAATAAATGCTAATTAAATTTTTATTACGAAATGGATGTATTAGATAAAAAGATACTTGAAATGCTAAAAATTAATGCTAGGGAAAGCTTCGCAACGATTGGAAAAGAAGTGGGCTTGTCAGCACCTGCCATAGGTAAACGGGTACGACAGCTAGAGGAAGTAGGCATCATAGAAGGGTATTCATTACAGGTGAATCAAGAAAAATTAGGTATTGAGACCAAAGCCTATATCACTATAGTAGTACACCGAGGGCAGAAGGGCGCATCAGATGCTCAAGAACAGATTCGCGCTATGGAAGAAGTGCAGAGTTGTGATAGAATTACAGGAGATGATTGCTTATGTGTTTTAGGGTATTTTAGAAACAATAGGCATCTTATTTCCTTTCTTGAAAAAATTGCGGCCTATGGGACCTCTAAAACGAGTATTATTTTAGAAGTGTAAAGCACGTTTCAAAAATGCTAGGCGTTAGACTTTCGAAAAAGTGAATCACTTTACGCCCCATTTGTTACTGGTATTGTTGGCAACAGTTTTCTGCCGCAATCATTTTTTAGCCCAAATGGTTTGCACCATTCGTTCGCTTATTTGAGTCATTTCCTTTAAATTTTTCCGACCCTGTTCGTCATCAATTTTCTCTATGTTTGGAAAAATATACCTGCTTTTTAGTTTTCCGTTTGTGCCTATGATTGCAGTCCATTGGAGCGGTGAGTCACTTATTTCAACTTGTGGGATTTCCGTCATTGGTGCTTGTGCATAAATCGGTTCGATTTGATTAAAAACGTGTCCACTCATTATTGTCAAAAATTTTGCATCAATCCAGTGCTCCAAATCAGGAATTTTGTCTTCATTAAAGTCCAATTGCCAACCAATTCGAATACTTGCCCCTTTTTCAATATTCTCAATTAGAGTTTTTATGGAACCCTCAGTTACTTTTCCCTCAAAGTCCGTTTTGAGTAGGATTTCTGATTCTTGTCCATTTACTGGCATTGTGCATATTAGGAATCCGATTCCCAGTATTAATCGGAAAATATTTTGTGTCTTCTTGTTTTGCTTTTTAAGATGCATAATGGGTTTATTTTCAATAGTTTATGAGATTTTAAAATTATTACCAACAGTCTCGACTATGATTTCGTTGTGGACATTTCCGCCGAAACCAGAACTTAACTTAAAAGTAAGGATTTCCGTTTAGGAAATCCGTAAGCATTGAATTTTAGCCATTGTTACGTATTGGCTTTTTTTGTCCTCTTTTATTCCGATTGCGAATTGTCCAAATTAAATTTATCAAAAACACAAGCATTGAAACAAAATTCAAGAATAAAATTAATGGATAATGCTCCCCCATAAAATCCTCAGCTAGAAAAATCAAAATGATTAAAAACAGATGTAGAAATGAAAGTTCTTTATGTGTATAGTATTTCAGAAGTTCAACTATTCCATAACCCAAAATAAAAATCGACCATGACCACTTTGTATAGAAAATCCAGCTTGAAATGTCCCACTGCCAATTAACAGTTTTATTTATTCCAATTTGTTCATTTCCTCCAAAGAATGTTGAAATCATTAGTAGTATAATGATTAGAAAGAACATCCTTTTCTGAACTAGTTTTCCAAAGGTCATCTTACGAATTGAGTAATATCAGCTTATGCACAACTTGTTATATGATAACAAAGTTTTTTATACGAAAAGAGCGGTTCAAATTGCTACTCTTTTGGTATCCTTTGTTAGCTTCCTAAATGTAGGAAATTAGTACAGTTCTAAAAACAAAAGACTACAATGCTGTTAGCTAGTTATCAACAATT
>CAZTLZ010000244.1:0-4151 GCA_964614665.1 uncultured Maribacter sp. | reverse complement strand
GTGGGGGAGGTGCAAGAAACAATGGTCCAGGAGGAAGAAAAGGACAACGTTTTACTACAGCAAATAAGGTTGAGCCTTCTGAGGAAGATGTGCAAAAGCAGGTACGTGAAACCTTGGAGAAATTACAAGGGAAATCGAAAAAGGGAAAAGGAGCCAAATATAGAAGGGATAAAAGAGATCAGCACCGTATGCAAACGGAGGCCGATCTTGAAATCCGGGAAATAGAAAGTAAGACGCTAAAAGTTACGGAGTTTGTAACTGCCAATGAGGTGGCTACCATGATGAATGTTTCTACAACGGAGATTATCTCCGCTTGTATGTCATTGGGTATGATGGTCACCATGAACCAACGGTTGGATGCAGAAACACTGTCCATTGTAGCTGATGAATTCGGATATGAAGTAGAGTTTGTAACTGCTGAGATTGAAGAGGCTATTGAAGAAGTCGAAGATGCTGCTGAGGATTTAAAACCACGAGCTCCAATCGTAACTGTAATGGGTCACGTTGATCATGGTAAAACGTCCTTGCTTGATTATGTTCGTGAAGCTAACGTAATTGCAGGCGAAAGTGGTGGAATTACGCAACACATAGGTGCATATGCCGTACAATTGGAAGACGGACAGAAAATAACATTTTTAGATACTCCTGGTCACGAAGCCTTTACGGCGATGCGTGCAAGGGGTGCCCAGGTTACCGATATTGCAGTAATCGTTATTGCTGCTGATGATGACATTATGCCGCAAACGAAGGAGGCAATTGCCCATGCTCAAGCAGCGGGAGTCCCGATTGTTTTTGCTATCAATAAAATAGATAGGCCCACCGCGAATCCTGATAAGATCAAGGAGGGGCTGGCCACAATGAATTTATTGGTTGAGGATTGGGGTGGTAAAATTCAATCGCATGATATTTCCGCTAAAACCGGAGAGGGTGTGAAGGAGTTATTGGAAAAAGTATTGCTAGAGGCTGAATTGCTAGAGCTCAAGGCAAATCCGGATAGGGGTGCTGCCGGTGCAGTAGTTGAGGCTTTCTTGGATAAAGGACGTGGATATGTCTCTACTATATTGGTGCAGAACGGTACATTAAAAATCGGTGATTATGTTTTGGCCGGTACAAATAGTGGTAAGGTAAAGGCTATGCAAGATGAACGAGGAAACGAAGTTCGTGAGGCTGGCCCTGCAACCCCAATTTCAATACTTGGTTTAGATGGAGCTCCTCAAGCTGGTGACCGTTTCAATGTCATGGAAGACGAACGCGAGGCAAAACAAATTGCTACTAAAAGATCTCAGTTGCAACGTGAACAATCAGTTCGTACGCAGCGCCATATTACTTTAGACGAAATCGGAAGACGTATTGCTTTAGGTGACTTTAAAGAATTGAATATCATCCTTAAAGGTGATGTTGATGGTTCTGTGGAAGCATTGACAGATTCCTTCCAAAAACTATCTACTGATGAGATTCAGGTGAATATCATTCATAAGGGTGTTGGGGCTATTACCGAGTCTGACGTCTTGTTGGCTTCAGCATCAGATGCTATTGTCATAGGGTTTAATGTTAGGCCAATGGGCAATGCCAGGGATATTGCCGATAAGGAAGAAATCGATATCCGTATGTATTCGATCATCTATGATGCCATCAATGACTTGAAGGATGCTATGGAAGGAATGCTTTCTCCGGAAATAAAAGAGGAGATTACAGGAAATGCGGAAATAAGGGAAACTTTCAAAATCTCCAAGATCGGTACTATTGCAGGATGTATGGTAACATCCGGAAAAATCTTCAGAAATTCAGGCATCCGATTGATTCGCGATGGTGTGGTAGTATTTACTGGTGAATTGGCTTCCTTGAAGCGATTCAAAGATGATGTCAAAGAAGTTGCGAAAGGATATGACTGTGGATTACAAGTCAAAAACTACAACGATATTAAAGAAGGTGATGTGGTAGAGGCCTTCCAAGAGGTTGCTGTGGCTAAGAAGTTAAAATAATAGATTATTCTTTTTTGGTTCTCGTCTGAGCGAGAATCTTTTCAATAAGCAGTATAAAAAAATAGACCGGATAGGTCTATTTTTTTGGTTTCAACAACATGGCATCTGGATATTTTGCGCGAACCTCCTTAAACTTGCGTTCAGCTTCTAGCTTGGTCTTGAATCGTCCTACTTTTACTCTATAGGTAGGCGAGTCGAAATCAACTCGTGAAGGCAGGTTGGGGAAGTCGATATTTACCAATGCTTTTAAATCATTTGCTTTTTGGTTTGAACTAACGAAACCCACTTGAATTCTGTAAAATTCAGAGTTCTTGTTGTACTCTTCATAAATGTCCAACAATTCAACGATTTTATCATCCTGTTGAATCTTGATATCGCCTTGTTGCGCTGATGTGAAAGTGACCGAAAATGCCAAAATCACTATGTAGTAGACTGTTTTCATATTTTTATTCGATAGATGTGAAACCTGCTTGTACAAAGGTAATTCTTTGAAGATCAAACAAAACAAATTCCATTTATTTAGAACAATTATAAATTATAAATTATCAATACGTTAAGATTTTCCAAATAAAGTCTATGTCGTATTTTTGCACTCGATTTAGGTCGTGATATTTTGTATAATTTTCTTGTTAATTAGAAATAATCGTGCCAAATCTAGATTGAAATATTTTATATATGAAAAAGGTTACATACCGCAATCAAATTTCTAAAGTATTAGGTATCAGTCTCGTAGTTTTTCTACTCTTTTCCGCCTCGCTTATTGCACAAGATGACACTACCTCGGAAGCAGCCGTTGAAGCTGAAACAGTTTCTGGTGCTGATGCCGTGAAAGGAAAATCACTCTTCAATCAAAATTGTGCTGCTTGCCACGCCTTGGATCGTAAAATGACCGGTCCAGCGCTTCGTGATGTTGAAGCTCGCTTGGCAGAGGATGAAGGTCTTGATAAGGAATGGTTGTATGCGTGGGTAAAAAATAGTCCAGGTATGATCAAATCTGGTGATGCCTACGCTAACAAGATTTATGCAGAGTTCAATCAAGCGGCGATGACCGCTTTCCCGACACTTTCAAATCAAGATATTGATGATATTTTGGCGTATACTGCTGCTCCCCCGGCTACCCCGGCGCCTGTGGCGGCTGGCACTGATGGTGGTGGAGGTGTTCCTGCTACTACTGGTATTTCAAACGAGTTGATTCTTGGTGCGCTTGCACTTGTATTCGGTCTTTTGATATTCATGCTAGTGTCGGTGAATAGAACCTTGAAGAGGGTGATGTCGGCTAATGGTATTGATGTAGAGGAAGAATATGGAAAACGGTTGCCACTTTGGAAAGCTTTTGTCAAAAATCAGTTTTTGGTACTTGTGACGGCCATCTTCTTATTGTTGTCTAGTGGTTATTTCGCATACGGCTGGATGATGCAGGTAGGTGTTGATCAGGGTTATGAGCCTATTCAGCCTATCCACTATTCACATAAGATACATGCGGGTGATAACAAGATAGAATGTAAGTATTGCCACTCTTCGGCCCGTGTTTCAAAGACTTCGGGAATTCCTTCCTTGAATGTATGTATGAATTGTCATAAATCCATCTATGAATATAAGGGTAATCCTGAAGGTCCTTCAAAAGAAGATTTGGCCAACGGCTACACCAATGAATTCTATACTGGTGAAATCAAAAAATTATATGCCGCTGTCGGTTGGGATGAGGAGAATCAAAAATACACCGGAGAAAGTAAACCGGTAGAGTGGGTGCGGGTACACAATCTTCCTGATTTTGCCTATTTCAATCACTCGCAGCATGTTTCAGTAGCCGGTATTGAATGTCAAACATGTCATGGCCCCGTTGAGGAAATGGAAATCATGTCTCAATATTCGCCATTGACTATGGGTTGGTGTGTCAACTGTCACAGAGAGACAAATGTGAAGGTGGAGGGCAATGAATACTATGCCAAAATACACGAAGAGCTTTCAAAGAAATATGGAGTTGAAACATTGACGGCTGCCCAAATGGGTGGTTTGGAATGCGGAAAGTGTCATTATTAATTTACAAGAATAGCAGCTAATTACAGAAATAACGTATGGCATCGAATAAAAAATATTGGAAAAGCGAAGCGGAGTTAGATCCCAACGATTCCATTGTTGAGACGCTACGGCAAAATGAGTTTGTTGAGG
>CAZTLZ010000243.1:0-4212 GCA_964614665.1 uncultured Maribacter sp. | reverse complement strand
GTAAAATTAAGCATTACACAATCAATAAAAGACTCTATTTTTATAATAGATTTAAGACAATGAACAAACAGGAAAAACAGGTAAGCTACCAGACAACGAATACGTATAAGACCTTAAATGAGCTATCCGAAAAGACCAAAAACATTTGGATCGTTCTTCATGGTATCGGTTACCTAAGTAAATATTTCATAAGGTACTTTGATGAACTCAATACAGATGAAAATTATATAGTTGCCCCTCAAGCTCCTTCAAAGTATTATTTAAAAAACGAATACAAATATGTGGGTGCTAGTTGGTTAACAAAAGAGAATCGCGTTTTGGAAACCGAAAACGTTTTGGCTTATTTAGATGCCGTGTACGCCACTGAAAAATTTCCCGCAAATCGAAATCTCATTATTTTCGGATTTTCCCAAGGAGTTTCTATAGCTACCCGATGGATTGCATCTAGAAAAATAAAGTGCCACCAAGTCATATTATATGCGGGTGGAATTCCAAAAGAATTAACTCCAACCGACCTTGATTTTTTAAGCGAACAAGGAACCAAAGTTACCGTTGTTGTTGGAAACAAGGATCAATATTTAACAGGAGAGGTTATGAAGTATGAGACAGGTAGAATCGAGGAACTGTTCCAAGGCAGGGCTAGACAGTTAATTTTTGAAGGTGGTCATGAAGTAAAAAAAGAAGTGATAAATCAAATTGTTTGAATGAGGGATTTTCCAAGAATAGTAACGAGACGCTTAATTTTAAATCAAATAAAACCTGCGGATATTCCCGATATCGTTTCTTATGCTGGTAATATTAAAATTGTTGAAAATACGCGTAGTATGCCCCACCCTTATTATGAGGAAGATGCTATTGCTTGGATGAATATGGCTAACGAAGGATTTAAGAACAGGGACAACTTTATGTTCGCCATGCGCCTTAAGGATACCCATTCTTTTATAGGAGGAATCGGTCTTACCCTAGATGTAGAGAACAATCGTGCGGAATTGGGCTATTGGTTAGCTGAAAAATTTTGGAATTTGGGTTATACAACGGAAGCAGTTCAAGCTATTTTGAAATTCGGTTTTGAACAACTACAACTAAACAAAGTAATCGCTGTTTACCTGACAGCCAACGAAGCATCGGGCAAGGTCATGACAAAAAACGGCATGATCAAAGAAGCGGAATTTAAGAACCATGATGTTAAAAGAGGGAGCAGTATTGAAGACAATGAATACGTTTCCCTTATACAGTATCGAATGCTTAAAAAGGAATATAATGACTTAAAAAATACTACTAATGCAAGCTAACCTATCACCGACTTTAGAAAACGAATATGTACTTCTTGCTCCCTTGGTACTTGAGAATTACGAAAAGTTGATTCCTGTTGCCTCTCAGGAAAAATTAGTGCAATATTCCCCCTCAAATATTTACACTCCCGATTCATTACTAAATTATGTAGAAATCGCTTTGGAGCAAAAAGAACGAACAACAAGTATCCCATTTATCGTTTTCGATAAGACTAGACAGCAATATGCCGGAAGTACCCGTTATATGAACATTCATTGGAAAAACAAAGTTTTGGAAATAGGTTCAACATGGATCGGCAGAGAATTTCAAGGTAGTGGTCTCAACACACAAATGAAACACCTGATGATCAATCACGCCTTTGATGAAATGAATTTTGAAAAAATAGAATTCCGTATTGATGAAAGGAATATGCGCTCGAGAAAAGCTGTCGAAAAACTAGGAGGTGTTCTCGAAGGCACCTTGAGAAGTAACGTCTATTTGCTTGATGGTTTTAAGCGCAATACTTGTTGTTATGGTATTATGAAAGAAGAATGGTCGATTTGAGAATATTATTCTTTCTCATCCTCTTGTTCCTCTAATTCATAATAGGTAATCTTTCTGGTTTTGAATGCATTGTCAGGAGTTATAATCTCTTTGACCCAATTCCCTTTTTGATCAAACTGGAAAATATATTCTTTCACTTCAGCCGATTCTCCAGAACCTGATTGTGTACTCAATAATACACCTGATTCATCATAGAGAAGCTCAAGCTCACCTACTTGTGTAAACTGCTTGATTTTAGTATCATAAAAAAAATCTACTTTCGATATCAAGTTATTTCTGCCATCAAATACCTCCTCCACCGCTGAATTAGGCTCACCATCCAAATATTTTTTTGTCAAGACATTTTTCTCAATAATACTATCATTCTCTTTTTTTACCGACGTTCGAATGGACTCCTTAATAGATCCATTTAATTCATAGGTTTTTGTCAGTTCTCCTTTCAAGGTTGTATAAGAAATTAAGGTTTCATCGATGCCCTCCTTATTTGACCTAACAACTTTACGCACTGTGTCATGAATAAAGTGGTATTCATATTGATCCAGAAATTCCTTTTCATAAGAAATGATCTTTTCGGTGATTTTGAAATTAACTATCGAATCAAAAGAATAGATATTCGCTATAGAAGAGGCAGGGTCAAAGGTATTGTCAAGATAGTTCTCAAAACGTTTCTCCAAAAGTTTATCCTCTATGTATTTGTAGCTCGTAATAGTATAATCGTTATCATTATAACGCGTAATTGATTTTGTGAGCAATCCATCTTCATTGAACTCATATTCTTCCTTTCCATATTTGGTACTCACCAAACAGGATTTAACCTTTCCTTTCAAATCAAAATCCTCCACTTCAAAAATTATGATTTCCTGAGATGTCAACCCCAATGGAAAAAGAAACAGTGTGATAAGAACTAAAATGAGATGGATTTTTGACATGTCGTAAAATTACTTGTTATTCCTACAACTAGGAACAAAAGGGATGCCAAATCGGTGAACGGTAGTAGTAAAAAAGGAAGTTTCGGTCATCGCCTAACAAACTGAAGTATCTAAGAGACGAAGGGGGCTATGACGAAAAAACCCGCAAAGCCAAGGCTTGCGGGTTCATATCCATTCAAATTAGAGGAGTTTATTTTACTTCACTTCTTCAAAGTCAACGTCCTCTACATTGTCACCTTCTGTACTTGCATCAGCAGTTGCCTCTCCTTCAGGAGCAGCACCACCTTGTTGTGCTTCAGCTTGAGCCTTATACATTTCTTCAGAGGCAACTTTCCAAGCCTCGTTGATCTTATCCAAGGCTGGAGCAACAACCGCAACATCTTTGCTTTCATAAGCCTTTTTCAACTCTTCCAAAGCTTCTTCGATTGGCTTTTTCTTGTCATCTGAAAGTTTGTCTCCAAATTCAGTCAATTGCTTTTCCGTTTGGAAAATCATACTATCAGCTTCATTCAATTTATCCGCAGTTTCTCTTGCTGCCTTATCCGCCTCAGCATTCGCTTCAGCATCAGCCTTCATTTTTTGAATTTCCTCATCGGTCAATCCTGAAGATGCTTCAATACGGATATCTTGTGTTTTATTTGTCGCCTTGTCAGTAGCGGAAACTTTGATAATTCCATTTGCATCGATATCGAAAGTAACTTCGATTTGAGGTGTTCCTCTTTGCGCTGGTGGAATTCCATCTAAATGGAACCTCCCGATAGTCTTATTATCCGCAGCCATTTGTCGTTCTCCTTGTAATACATGAATTTCAACAGATGGTTGATTATCCGCAGCCGTAGAGAATACTTGTGATTTCTTTGTTGGAATCGTCGTATTCGCATCTATTAACTTAGTGAATACACTACCCATCGTTTCTATACCTAAAGAAAGTGGTGTAACATCCAAAAGTAGAACATCTTTTACATCACCGGTCAAAACCCCACCTTGAATCGCGGCACCTACGGCAACCACTTCATCCGGATTTACTCCCTTAGAAGGTGCTTTTCCGAAGAATTTTTCAACCGCTTCCTGAACTGCAGGAATACGTGTTGAGCCCCCTACCAAAATAATTTCATCGATATCACTTTTAGACAACCCCGCAGCTTTCAATGCTGTCTGGCAAGGCTCTATAGTTCTTTTTACCAAATCTCCGATCAATTGCTCGAATTTCGCCCTGGTCAACGAACGGACCAAGTGCTTTGGTCCCGTTGCAGTTGCGGTAACGTATGGCAAGTTGATTTCCGTTTGTGCGGAAGATGACAATTCGATTTTCGCTTTCTCAGCAGCCTCTCGTAATCGTTGCAAAGCCATAGCATCATCACGTAAGTCAATACTTTCGTCATTCTTGAACTCATCGGCCAACCAATCGATTATCTTTTGATCAACGTCATCACCACCTAAATGTGTA
>CAZTLZ010000242.1:0-4214 GCA_964614665.1 uncultured Maribacter sp. | reverse complement strand
ATCCTAAGTCTAGCGTGTCTACCAATTCCACCACGCCTGCATTTCCCATCAAATGGGCTGCAAATATAAAGCAAAAAATCAATTCTCTAAATAGTAGCGCTCCAAAAAGTTCTTTTTATTAATTTAGATTTAGATATACCAAAATACATGCAAAACCCTAAGGACTACATTGCCCAAAACAAAGACCGTTTCATTAGTGAACTAATTGAATTATTGAAAATTCCTTCTGTGAGCGCAGACCCTGCTTTTTCACAAGATGTTTTGAATACCGCTGATGTCGTGAAAGCATCACTTTTAGAAGCTGGATGTGATATAGTCGAAATTCATGAAACTGATGGCTATCCTATAGTCTATGGAGAAAAAACTATCAATTCAAATCTGCCCACGGTTTTAGTTTATGGGCATTATGATGTGCAACCAGCCGATCCTCTTGAACTATGGGATTCACCACCTTATGACCCAGTAATCAAGAAAACCGAGCTGCATCCGGAAGGGGCCATTTTCGCTAGAGGATCATGTGACGACAAAGGGCAAATGTATATGCATGTGAAGGCATTGGAATATATGACCCAAACAAATCAATTGCCCTGCAACATAAAATTCATGATCGAAGGGGAAGAGGAAGTCGGCAGCGATAACCTAGCGCTATTCGTAGCAGCAAATAAAGAAAAACTGGCCAATGATATTATTTTGATTTCCGATACGGGAATGATTGCCAATGACGTACCGTCTATCACCACTGGATTGCGAGGATTGAGTTATGTAGAGGTTGAAGTAACCGGGCCGAATCGTGATTTGCATTCTGGATTATACGGCGGTGCAGTGGCCAATCCTATTAACATTCTTACCAAAATGATTGCCAGTCTGCACGATGAAAACAATCACATTACCATTCCTGGATTCTATGACAAAGTTGAAGACCTCTCTGAAGAAGAACGTGCTGAAATGGCCAAAGCTCCTTTCGATATCAATGACTATCAGAATGCTTTGGACATAGAATCTGTTTACGGAGAAATGGGCTACACCACCAACGAACGAAACTCCATCCGCCCGACTTTGGATGTCAATGGTATATGGGGAGGTTATATCGGTGAAGGAGCAAAAACAGTAATTGCAAGTCAAGCTTTTGCTAAAATATCAATGCGCTTAGTCCCAAACCAAGATTGGCAGGAAATAACAGAACTCTTTACATCACATTTTGAAAGTATCGCGCCCAAAGGTGTTACCGTAAAAGTAACTCCACATCATGGCGGTCAAGGTTATGTTACTCCAATCGATACCATTGGCTATCAAGCAGCTTCGAAAGCCTACGAGACTACGTTTGGAAAGAAACCAATTCCGCAAAGAAGCGGAGGAAGTATTCCGATAGTTTCACTGTTTGAAAAAGAATTGGACAGCAAAACAATTTTAATGGGTTTCGGATTGGATAGTGATGCCATCCATTCCCCGAATGAACATTTCGGGCTTTGGAATTATTTCAAAGGCATTGAGACCATTCCTTATTTCTACAAGTATTTTACTGAAATGAAAAAGTAGAGCGTAAGCTTAAATTACTTTTTGGCTTTTATCTAAGTACTGACTAAAGAATTATGCCATCTTAGCTTTGTTTCTTTTCGTCGTAAAAGAAAGCGCTTTTTTAACTCTAGAATTTTTGAATTTGTATAAACGCGCAACTTCAGTAGTAGTTTCTGTCTTTACTTCGTTTTTAGTTTCAGAAGTTAACACAACGGTCATTTCAATTGTTTCAACTTTTACTTCGTTGTTAGCTTGAGCAGTGATTCCGAAGAAGATGATAAAGATGATTGTTACGATTGCTTTCATGACTTGTTTTGTTATATAATGATAACCGCAACAAGTGCATTTTACAGGGTCATGATTCGCTGAACGCCCCTATTTATCGTTATTTGACAAAAACTAGGATGAAGTGCAAAAAAGGTTCGGTGAACGGATTCACCTCCTAAAACAGCTTACCGAAAAAAAGTGTCGTTAAGCGGAAATTTTAAGTGCTTTTATCCCACATGAAATCGAAAATTTGGATTTTTTACGTATTTAGGAGCTGGATAATTCGGGTCAAAGCGGAAGATTGGAACAATTAACTTTATACTAATTGTATTGAGTTTTTGGTTAAAACTCAATACCAACTACTTAATAACAAGTACCGACTACTGACCATACAATACTACCTTTGAAGCATCTATATCTTCTTCACATATTTCGTTATAATCACAATTTGTGTTGGCCCAACTTTACCTTCGATAAATTCTGCATTTTCACGATCTACAGAAATTCTCCGAACTGCCGTACCCTGTTTGGCGACCATACTTGACCCTTTGACCTTAAGGTCTTTGATAAGAACAACACTATCTCCATTTTCCAAAATGACCCCGTTGACATCGCGATGTACAATCTTTTCACTGTCATCTTCACCTTCACCAGTTGCCTGAGCCCACTTTAAGGTCTCATCTTCCAAATACATCATGTCTAGCAAATCATTTGGCCAACCTTCTGCTTTTAACCGTGAAAGCATGCGCCACGCTACTACTTTGACCGCTTCGTGCTCACTCCACATACTATCATTAAGACATCGCCAATGGTTGGTATCTATTGTATCTGGGTTTTCAATTTGCCCGATACAAGTTTCACAACCCAATAAACTACCATCAATACCACCTATTGATTTGGGCGGAACCTCATATACTTTTAACATTTCCGTTCCCGCACATAGCTCGCATTGCGATTCACTTCTCTCCTTTAATTGATCTAGCGTACTCATTAATTGTCTTTTTTTCGGTATAAACTTATGGCTTTATACGCAATTGGTGTTAGCTTATATATCTAAATTTTTCCTTATCGTACTAATACCCTCTTTTTTGCGTTATAAATAGACCAAATTGAACCTACTTATTCTAAATGACGATTTCAAAGCAAAAAACCTCCCTGTTTTTCAGGTTGAGTATTTCCGCTACTGTATTCGGAGCGCTTTTCAAATTTATTTCTTGGCCTCTAATAATGTTAGGAGTTGTAGGGATGGTACTTTTTCATACCATTCAATTTTTTCAAAAGCAACAAAGGTTACCTCTTGATTATTCTAGACATTTGCTCATCATTGCTTTTTCAGCTAATTATATATTCAGCATTTTCGATTTGCCCTATGTGCATGTGCTAGTTTTCTTGACGAAGGCGGCACTTATAGTTTTTCTATTACTTTATAGTAAAAAAATAATAACCTCTTATCTAGAAAATTCAAAAAGCGGCCTTTTACTACAAAATATTGGCACCGAAAACCTATCCCACATACTTGCTGATCTTGCTACCGTTTATATTGTGATAGCTTCATTGTTCAAAATCCTTCATTGGGAATTCGGAATTCTAAACGCCAACGTCCTATTGATCATAGGCCTTTTTACTGCTTTGATCTCCATTTTGGCTAGTGCAAAAAATGTAGGAGGCTAACATCCTTTCACTTCTTATTCTTAAATTATTTTTATTCTACACTTGTAGAAATTAAATATTTATTCTATGTTTGTAGAGTTAATTCTAAAAACGTAGAATATATGCAGTTGTCAAAATCGGAAGAAGAACTCATGAACATTCTCTGGAAACAGAAAAAAGCATTCATGAAAGATTTGTTAGATGCCTACCCTGAACCTAAGCCAGCTACCACAACTGTGGCTACACTTTTAAAACGAATGACGCATAAGGGTTTTGTAACCTATAAGTCATTTGGTCGGTCTAGAGAATATCATCCCTTAGTGAAAAAGAAAGACTACTTCTCGAAACATGTCAACGGACTTATCAAGAACTTTTTTAATGATAGCCCTGGTCAGTTTGCTTCCTTTTTTACGCAAGAAACCAATTTAACCAAAGAAGAGTTGAAAGACCTGAAAGCTTTAATCGATAGTGAAATAAAAAAGAAGTAATCATGTTAGTTTATATTGTAAAATCTACGGCCTGCCTTGCTATTTTTTTCTTGTTCTATATGATGTTTTTAGAAAAAGAGAATATGCATATCTTCAAACGGTTCTATCTCCTCGGTGCCTTGGTGCTCTCCCTAGTTATTCCGGCTTTGGTATTTACTGAATATGTAGAGGCTACCCCTGTTTCTGAGGTAAGTTATGCAGTTGCACAGGCAGCGGAAAATTCAAATGAAGTGATTAACGTACCTCCCGCTTTGGAATCAGATGTAACGGATATTGCCCCCCTTCTTTGGATGG
>CAZTLZ010000241.1:0-4240 GCA_964614665.1 uncultured Maribacter sp. | reverse complement strand
CCAACTTTGTTGTCTACAAATTCAAGTGTTGAACCATCATTTAGAATTAAATCTCCGTAGATGACGATATAGCCTCCTTTTACCCTGAGTTTAGAACCTCCGTCAATAACTAGGTTTTTTCTAACCCAAAAACGACCATTGGTTTCAAGTAGCGAATTTTCATTCACATTCAAGTGATTATTTGAAACGAACCAACCACACATTAACAAACTGCCCGAATTTGCAATACTGTTAAAATATTGTCCAACTCTGTAACCTACATCCTCACCAGCTGCAATACTCAAATCTCCACCACCACCTTGATAACGATTGAGTGAATTACAAGCTTCATTCAAATCAGCACTTGGCTTATTTAGTTTTATGATTTGCACACCTTCAGTTCCAGAAGCAGCATAAACGTAATCTCCTTTTGAGCTAACATAATTAATTGATCCATCAATATCTATGATACCCAATGATTCTAAACTACCATTTTGGTTTCTTGATATACTAAGACCTGCGCCACCATTGGCCATTAGTAAAATATCTTCATTAAATGCAACAGCATTTGTTACAATATTTTGACTTTGTACGCCTTCGGGTCGAATCGGAATTGGTAAATGCTCTACGAAAGCACCTGAATTGGGGTCATAAACACCAGCTCCATTTGCGCCCTCTGAAACTAACAATTGACTATCTGAAAAGTCTATCGTTCGTTTTGCAAAATCACCAAAATCCGAATTGATATTGATTTCATTTAACACATTGAACGACTTGTCAAGTATCTTGACTCCTGAACTTGCATTTAAAACGGCAATTTTATCATCCTTGATTGCAATAGATCTTAAATCATCGTAAGAAACATCATTGACCGTCTCAAGGCTTACTTTATTATATGCTCTAAGTAATCCGTCTCGGCCACTAGAAACAATAACTAAATCACCTAAGATTTTTACGTCGGTTGCATTAAAACCTTCCTGATACCCGTATTCAACATTATCCTTATCGAAGACGCCATTGGCAACTGGAATCTTCGCAATTAAAGAATTTACGTCTACGGTGACATCTTTTTCTGAATCAAAAGCACCAACAGCATATACATAACCATTGTCATAAGCAACTGCGTTAATATCGGCGGTTTCTAAAAACAACCTTCCTATAACTTTCGGTATGAGTGGATTATTTATGTCAATGACGTCAATCGCACCACCAAACGCCTCTCCCACAGTATTATATGAAGCATAAACAAAATTACCATCTATAGCTACGTGAGTGGCGGTAAGAGCTGTATTAGAAATTCCAACTTGAGCCACTAATGACAAAGGGTATTCGCCTGATAGAAAAGGTCCTTTAGAAGTTTTTCCTGTTATTCCATCTTTGGTAATTAAATCCAGGATGTCAGCATTTTCAAAAGAAACACTTGCGTCTAGTTTAGTTTGGCTATTTTCCAAACTTAAATTATCGTTTAATTGTTCTTGGTAAATAGTGGTTTCATCACTACATGAGGCCACAAAAATCAGAGCAAGAATAGCTCCTAGGGATATTTTTTTCATCGTAAGTAGGTTAACTAAATTAGATTTGGGTTCTAATTGAAACGTTAAAATTACTAAAAGTGTATGTTTTCCTACTTTTTTTTCGTCAAACGACCTACTTTAAGGTGTAAACTACCTTATTTCTGTTTTTTGGTCTTAGAATTATATCTTTCCCAACTTGGCCATTACAAAGAGTATGATGATTGGCACCGCCAAAAGAATGACCATAATGGTATCCGTAACTAAAAGATTCGGCATGAATAGAAGCGTTGTAATATAGCCACCTATAGCCCCACCAAAGTGAGCCGTATGACCAATATTGCCGAGACGTTTTTTCATTCCAATAATCGAATACAATAGATAACCAATACCCACGATATAAGCGGGAACGGGAATAGGGATGAACATAAGTCCCAATCGCATATCAGGCTGAAGAAGAATTGCAGCATATAGTATTCCTGTTACGGCACCACTGGCACCCACTGCACTATAGTATGGTTCATTTTTATGGAAGAATAAGGCCAACAAACTTCCAGCAATTAGACTGATAAAATAAATACCGACAAACCTTGCGGGGCCAAACCAGGTTATTACCACATCGGCAAAGAAATAGAGGGTGAACATATTGAAAAAAAGATGGGCCATATCAACATGTAGAAAGCCTGAGGTAAGCATTCGGTCTTTTTGACCTGCATTGATGGCACCTACTCCGAACTTATATCTTTCAAAGAAAGCTGTATCATTAAATCCTTTTAAAGAAACCAGAACATTTGCAACCATAATGGCCAAAGTTGCATAGTGAATACCGTACATAGGGTCATCGAATTTGGTGGCAAATATAACTATATTTGCATCATACTATTTTCATGCAGCTACTTGTTTTTATACTTGCTTACCCATTTTTGTGGTTGATTTCAATTCTTCCGTATCGTTTATTCTACATATTTTCAGACTTCGTTTTTTTCTTGGTGTATCATATCATAGGGTATCGAAAAAAAGTGGTGCGTCAAAATTTAGAATTGGTATTTCCTGAAAAGGATGAAGAAGAAATACACCGCATTCAAAAGGATTTTTTCAAACATATGTGTGATATGTTTTTAGAAATGGTCAAAACCATGAATCTTTCCAAAGAAGATATCAAGAAAAGATATCATATTACCAATGTTGAACTCATTCAAGAAATCGAAAGAGAGAAAAGTATTTTGGTTCCATGCTCGCACTACGCCAATTGGGAATGGAACGTGAGCCTAAATCTCTATGTTCAGAGTAAAGGGTATGCGGTATACCAAAAGGTGGCTAACAAATACTTTGACAAAATGGTGAAGGACTTTCGGTCAAAGTGGAATACGGAGTTGATTACGACCCATGAAACGGTAAAGACCGTTATCAGGAATGAAAAACACGGGGTGAAATCTATTTATGGCATGGTAAGCGACCAATCACCCATGGTAGTGCACGCCCATTATTGGGATACCTTTATGGGAATCAAAGTGCCGATATTCAATGGAACTGAAGTATTGGCAAGGAAATTGGATCTCGCTGTAGTTTTTTTGAAAGTATCCAAAATAAAGCGTGGGTATTACAAGGCCGAGTTTATTCCAATTACATTATCCGGCAAGAACACAGAGCCCAATGAAATCACCAAAAAATTCCTTGAATTGGCCGAGCAACAGATCAAAGAACGACCTGAACACTATTTATGGAGCCATAAAAGATGGAAGCATCGTGACAAAGTTCCGCCTGAGTTTCAATAACTCTTTTGGCAGCCATAAGATTTGAGACTTAAATTCCAGCGACCTCTCTAATTTCTCCAATAATGCTATCCGCAAGATTATCAGCTTCCAATTGAGTTTGAGCTTCGGTGTAAATTCGGATAATAGGCTCTGTATTGGATTTGCGTAAATGCACCCAATTTTCAGCAAAATCGATTTTGACTCCGTCAATGGTGGAAATATCCTCATCAGCATACTTGGCGGCCATGTTTTTTAATATTCCATCGACGTCTAATCCAGGAGTCAATTGAATTTTCTTTTTACTCATGAAATAGGAAGGATAGCTCGCACGAAGCTCCGAAACGGTTCCGCCCTTTTCAGCCATTAGCATTAAAAATAAGGCCGTACCTACCAAAGAATCGCGACCATAGTGACTTTCCGGATAAATTATACCTCCATTTCCCTCTCCGCCAATTATAGCATTATTGGCCTTCATCTTAGTTACAACATTCACTTCACCTACTGCGGCAGCTTCATAAGAGCCCCCATGTTTCTGCGAAATATCGCGCAAGGCCCTTGAAGATGATAAATTTGAAACCGTGTTTCCTTTGGTCTTTCCTAATACATAATCAGCACAAGCAACTAATGTGTACTCCTCTCCGAACATTTCACCATTATTGCTGATAAACGCCAGACGATCTACGTCAGGGTCTACAACAACACCAAAATCAGCATTTTCCTTAACCACCAGTTCACATATATCTTTCAAGTGCTCTTTTAAAGGTTCAGGATTATGAGGAAAGTGTCCGGTTGGGTCACAATACAATTCTACCACTTCAACACCCAATTCTTTTAAAAGTTTGGGTATGGCAATTCCACCTGTGGAATTTACACCATCAACAACCACCTTGAATTTTGCTTTGCGAATGACATCCGCATCGACCAAGGACAAATTCATTACTTCATCTATATGGATGTCAATGTATGAGTCGTTTTTTGTAATACTCCCTAGATTAT
>CAZTLZ010000240.1:0-4272 GCA_964614665.1 uncultured Maribacter sp. | reverse complement strand
GGAAGCTCCTTTTTACTTTTTCAAAAGGGGCAAGAGTGGTCACAGACTTGAGTGGTAACCTTATAGAGGTCATAGGTATTTCAAGAAAGCCAAAAGAAATAAAACTCAAAACTGCTCAAGAGCATGTAGTAAACCTAGAACCAAATATGGTTTTCGGTTTAACTAGTACTGGTAAACTAGAGCTGAGTAAGAGCAAAAATTTTTATAAGCCTAGAGACTAAAAGGAACGGCTACCGCTAAAATTAAAATTCCATTTTGCATTTATAACATTATGGCTATTGTTAGGTACTGTTTTTTTATAACTTTTCATACCATTCAATAATGTCGTCTGCGATTTGTTCCCAGCCAGATTGGCCACAAATAAAATGGCTTTTTCCATCATAAATTTTTAAGTCAACGATACTTTTTTTGTCTTTGTATTTACGTGCAATTTTTTTTGTCAGTTTTGGTGGAAAAATACGGTCGCTTTTGCCTCCAATGAATAAAAGAGGGGAATGTGGTTTCTTAAAATCAATTTTGGCATAGTTGTCAAAAACTAATTGACGACTCACCTTAAAACTTTCAGGAATGGCATATAAGTTGAACATCTTTTTCTGCTCTTCGGGGTGCAGCGTGTTGAAAAAGGCCTTGTTGTACCATTTTTTAGAACCCATGTAATACTTTTTGCCCGAAAAGAAACCGAATCCACCCCAAACCATTTTTATGGTAGAAAAAGGCGGCTTTACATTTTTGGGTGGTGCGCCATCAATACTCACCGCGGCTTCAACTTTGTTTAAGTTAGTTAGTTTTTGAACTGCCATTCCAGCCATTGAGTGACCAATTACTAAAGGTTTTTCTGGAAGTGAATCTATCAATTTTAAAATATTGTTTACCACATCTTCAAAGTTGATGTTTGGCAATGAGTTTGGTGGACTTTTTCTTAAATCTATTGGTTTTCCTTCATGACCAGGATTTGCAGGTGCATAAACGGTGTACCCCTTTTGTTCAAGGTAGGTTTTCCAATCTTTCCAGATTTCATTGTTTACAAAGTTTCCGTGAATTAGGATGATAGTTTTTGATTTTCTTTCCATTGTTGAGTCTTTTAGGGCGGCTTGGGCATGGCTTATTGAAATACTTATACCAAAAAGCAATAAACAGAAACCTCTAATTAAAATTTTCATTTGAATTATTTTTCTTAGGGCAAAGAACTAAAGACAAGTGGTGGAAAACTTTAACTTGGGTTAAAATCGTACAGTTAGTTGGAAAGTCGTTTTCTAATTCGGCTCAAGGATGGACCTTGAATTCCTAAATAGGAAGAAATATGATAAAGAGGGATGTTGTTGAAAACATCTGGATGTTGCTTGATTAAATCGAGATAACGTTCTTCAGGTGTTTTGAATAAAAAACTTTCGGTTCGTTGCATTACTACATTAAAAGCTTCTTGAGCAAGCAGTCTCCCAAATCGTTCCCAAGCATGAGATGATTTATATAGTTTCATCAAGTCGCTGAGGTGAATGCATAAAATTTTTGAGTCCGTCATTGATTGCGTGTGGTAATCGCAAGGAATTTGATTGATAAAGCTCTTGAATGTAACTACGAATTGACTTCCAGAATACAAGAAAACATTTTTTTCTTCACCTGTTTTCTCATCTATAATGTATGACCTGAAAACACCTTCCATAACAAAGCCTAAGTACTTGCATACATTTCTGTATTCGTTGAAATAGTCACCTTTTTTATAGGTTCTAAGCTGCCAATACGGAGTAGATTTCTCAAAATCTTCCACAGATAAACCTGCAAATTCAGAAAGAGCAGATGAAAGATGTTTAAGTTCGGGCATGGATATTGATTTTTCAGGTTTTCAGATTTTTCTCATATGTGCTACAACCAAAGGGTTAAGAGCAGTGCGACCTCAGGTACTTTGATGTTGTAACGAAGTTACATAAAAGCGAAAAATATGGGCTCGGTGGTACCACTGAGCGAAGCGACCAATGCCCCGTAAAATAACAAGCACCAGTGAATAAACTGCGTTTGAGCCCATGGTTGGGTTGCTCTACGAGGCTCTTGCCACGGCTTAAGGGCCGTGGTCGGCAATGACCAATTTTGATTTGACCAGCTATATGAAAGAAGATGAAGAGTATGGCGAATTTTGGAATATTCTTCATGATGAATGTCTGCTGTCTGAAAAAATGTTACTATAAATATCTGGACACAAAATTTTGCTGGAAGATGAAACGGTTTCTCGTGAATCAGTCAAAATTCGTGAAAAGATTGTGTTGCCATTATTGGTCATTCAGCAAAATGCACTTTACGAAATCACTAAAAACTCTGCTAATAAAACACTCTATGAGAAAATAGTGACAAGGTCTTTATATGGTAATATCAACGCAAGTAGAAATTCGGCCTAGTGTTCTAATCACGAGTAATTTCTACTACATAGTCATAGGTCTGGTTTCCGCTGAAATATTCTGGTACTGCTACGATATTTAAATAGACTTCTGCTTCATCGGCGAGAACATCGACCGAAGCGGTTCCGTTAATGGCATCTTGCATGTCTATATTAATATATCTTGTCGCACCGTTGGAATTTTTGATGACAATTCTTGCTTCAAAGTGTGAGCTTGCTCCTTCTGAACCTATAGTATCTCCGTTGAAATCAAAACTGTAGGTCTTGTTTTCACTGTTGTTAATCTTTATTACATTGTAGCTCCAACCTCTTGGCCTTAAACTTTCAAGCGGACTAAAAGTGCCGTTTGCCTCTTCATCATTGAGTTCTAAAACGTACGGATTGCTATTCTCAGGGTCACCAACACTTTCCATTTCGTACCAAGCTCTATCCAACTGTTCTTGAGAAAAGTAATCAAATCCGCCAGTATTGCGAGCTGCCCAATCAGCAAAATAGGTTCTAAAAGTATCCGCTCCGATACCGTCATATAAATATTCTTGTGGAGATAGTGGAGTATTGGCATAGTATCCACTGACTATTAATTGGGGATTTACTCCTTTTTCTTCGGTTAGGTAATAGAGCAGTAAATGCATTCCATATTGTCTTACTTGAAAAAACCAATCTTTTGGGTCGCCAGGGGCTTCGTTGCTAAAACTATGCCATAGGGCAACATGAGGGTTTGCATAAATGGTACCTGCTTCAATAAAAGTGTTGATTTCATTGGGAACATTTTGTGACATATACCATTGAGCGGATGATTCTATATACCATTGGGAATCACCTGAATATTCAAATCCAGTAGAATTGGCATTGTACTGAAAAATATGGAATCCCTCATGAGAAAGATTGGAGTAATCTGTATTTGCACTTGAAGGTAATGTCAAAAAAGGCATCCCATAAGTATCAGTACCCTGGCCGTTACCCCAATAGGTGGGTAATACAGTTTCATCCAAACCATGGTGAATATATACGTTGTAATAAAAACCAGCTTGTGGGTTTGGCGGATCTTCCATACCATAAATCGTAAGGCAGTCTTGTCTTACTTTTTTTAGGTATTCAAACATTTGAACGGTATCTGATTCATGATCAAAATCAGGACTCCACCAAATAGCAAAAATATCATTGGTGACTACGTTAAGAGTTTCTACAGAACCAAACTCTGTTTGAAAACTAAGACCTGATGTTTGTTGGCAAAACTCCCCTTCAAAACCGTCTGGACAAGCACAGGTACCGTCAACACAGGTTCCTCCATTTTCACAACTTACGTTATCGCAAGGGTCGATAGCCGTTTCACAAAATTCTCCCTCAAACCCTGCAGGGCAGTTGCAAGTTCCATCAACACAGTTACCGTTATTTTCGCACGTAACATTAGCACAAACATCGTCAGAACCATTGTTGGATTGTTCTTCAATGCGACTTTCTGGGGAATTATCCTCCGAACAACTATTCACAATAAAGAGAATTGAAATTGAAAAGGCTAAGAGTAAAACTTTTTTTAATTGGGGAAACATAGGTGACAAATTTGTAAGAAATGGTGATTTCTATGTTAAAATGGATATTGTATATGTGAAATGGTAATTCTTGGTTTGTATCAAACCAGCTATCTTTAAACGATTAAAAGGAAAAAAAATTACACCTTTTAATACTTGCTCTGTGGCTGCATCAATTTTGATGCCATCGTAGTACCCGGGAATAAGTACTTTAACTTCTTTATCTTTCATGCTAGCTAACAATTGCGCTAGCTGAAAGCCGGGGTTTGGGGCGTAACTGCCATAATGACCACTATGCTGAGGTTTTATGGGGCCGTAAGTTGTTAATGTCATAGTGGTGATGCCACGACAACCATA
>CAZTLZ010000239.1:0-4313 GCA_964614665.1 uncultured Maribacter sp. | reverse complement strand
GTTTAAAAAGTTCAAAACTTCCTTAAAGTAACTTTCTAAACTTTCGTGTTCTTCTTCTCCAGGGTGCCAATTCGCAAACGTCCAGTATTTCCATTTTCCATTTTTCAAGTCAGATGGAATTAATAAAAAGTATTGCTCTTCATTTATTCCGCCAACAAGAATACTTTTTTCAAGTTCTTTCCCAACATCTTCAATTCCGTCAATACTGTAAGCTTCGATTATAAAATTATCTATATTCTTTAAATAGTCAATTTTATCAATTGGCTCAAAAGTTGGCTCGATATCATTTGGTGAAGAAAATCCATTCGTGATAGATAAGAACTTTCTAAAGTCGGTTGGGAATTCAATTCCGAGTCTTTTTTCGGTCAGTTTTATTTCGGTTTCTGATGCTGGTTTAGTTCCTAACCATTTATTTTCAGTCTGCATTTGAGTAAACTCAAAATCAGCCAATTCAATCGCTTTCTCAGATATTTCTTTTAGTAGACTGTTCATTTTTCAAATTAACCACAACACATAAATAACTCTGTATTTATGTACTTTTTTCCGAAGATAGGAATTATTTATAAGCCCTTATAAATAAAGGGATTGCAAAAAATAGGATATCATGCATTTTGTATAACATTTTTAGTATTTTAAAATAATTGTTATACAAAATACCCGTATGATTTTTTGATGTTTAAAAAGTTAAACCATGGTTTTCTCCTTGGCGACCAAGCGTGCTTTTCGCACTTCCATTTTCTTTAACATCCAATCAGGATATGCTGAAGCATCTTCCGCTTCATAGATACGTAAATGTTGATTCTCCTGCGGTTCTTTCAGTTCATCAGGGTGACAGCCCAAGATTTTTGCAGCGGTGGCTACACCAGAGTGACTTGCACCGGCAATGCCATGTGATAAAATACTAGCTCCGCAGAGATACAGGTTTTCAATTTCACTTTTAGTCTTAAATGCAAACGGACCAATATGCTTTAGACTCTTTTCGGTACCGTAAACATTGCCTTTGGTCGTGTTGATATAATATTCATTGGTGACGGGCGTACCCAGTTCTTGATGTACCACATGATTACTGATCCCAGGCAAGGCCTTTTCAAGTCCTTTACACATTTTTTGAGTCAGTTGTTCTTTAAACGCTAAATACTCAGGAGAGCGCTGTTCATCTTCACCCTTATACTTTTCAAAGGCTTTATAGTCGATAAAGGTGATGGCTTCCAGTGTATGGTGCTTGCCATCAAAACTTGTGGGGTCTTTTAGTGTGGTACAACTGATGAACATTCCCTCGAATGCGGCATCTGAGGTCAAATCATCCGCCATGGCCTTGTCGTAAAAATCATCGGCATCTTTGTTGGGCATTACCCAAATATTCCCTGAATCCAAACCGGCTGCAACAACATCCATATCCACCGTTAAGAACAGTATTAAAGAAGTGCAAGAGTAAATGGTCTTTCCTAGTTTATTTTGCAATTTGGTGCTGAGATGTTCCTTTCCAATGAGGTCATTATAAGTAATGCCAACATCGGCGTTGGAGATGATCTGGTTGGCAAAAAGACGTTCGCCACTTTTCAATTCGACACCAACTGCTTTTTTATGTACCCCACCTTCTACAATAATTTTTTTCACGCCTTTGCTGGTCCAGATCTCCCCATCATGTTTTTTTATGGCATTGGTCATAGCTTTTATCAAAGCACCGCCACCACCCATAGGGTAGTACCCTCCATAGAAATAATGAAACATCAAGGCCGAATGTAAAATGAAAGAGGCCTTTCGTGGTTGTAAGCCATGGTCACCACATTGAATGTTCAAGATATTTTTCACCAAAGGATCTTTGATATGCCAATTGATAACCCGTCGAAGACTGAAGAGTGCATATTTTCCAAAATACCGTGTTTTATATGGCATGATCAGTTTTTGCCAAAATCCTTTGAAATAGGGGAGCGAATGCAATTGCTCGCTTACTACTCTTATAAGTCCTAAATATTTTTTGATGCGCTTGGCTTCCTTAGGAAAACGTTCGCACAGCCGTGAAGTGAATTCTTCGGGATTGGCAGGAATGTCAAAACGATGTTCTCCAATATGAACGTGTTCATACGCATCTGGATTCATACGAAAAAACACCAGGTCATTGGCGATTCCCAGGCCACGATAAAGATTATTGGTTGCCTCACCTTCGCCACAAAGGCCCATATAGTGAACTCCGGGAGTGAAACGATGTCCGTTTAAATAAAAACTATGACACCAACCTCCAGGAACATCGTGCTGTTCTAGCACCACTACTTTTTGACCTGCTCGTGATAAGCAAATGGCCGCCGCCAACCCGCCTGCGCCAGAACCAATGATAATTGTGTCATATGTGGAATTGACAGTTCGCTCTGGCATTCTGTTTTCTTTTTCAATTTCGAAGATAGAAACAAAATTCGAATCAAGGTGTTGCCTTGCACATTTAAGCCTTGATGATTATGTGCCAGCTACCAGTTGATTTAATATCATGTACCTAAGTGTACCACCTCTCCTTGAAAATAAAAGGGGCCATTTCCGAATTACTCTTTTGTAAGTGCTTCGGTGATTGCTGCCTCCACTAAAGGCTCCATAACTTTATAACCCTCAACTGTCGGGTGCACTTCATCTTCTGCATATTTTTTTGGGAGTCCATTTCGGTCATCTACCATATTGGAAAAATAATCTAGGTATATATGACCCTTTTCCTCACAATAGGCCTTGATCATTTTATTCAGTTCAATGATTTTTGGCGCAGGTTCGAGACCCGGCCTCCATGGGTAATCATATGCGGGTAGGGTAGAAGATAGTATTACTTTAATGTCATTGGCATGTGCCAACTCGGCCATACCCTTAATATTGTCCATAATCATAGGAATTGTCGAAGGGCCCGTATTGCCGGCAATATCATTGGTACCTGCCAGAAGTACAACTACCTTGGGATTCAAGTCTAGAACATCTTGACGAAAACGAACCAACATTTGAGGTGTGGTCTGACCACTAATACCTCTATTGACCCATGGTTTGCCTTCAAAGAATTCTGGTCGTGAATTAATCCAACCGATAGTTATGGAGTTGCCCATAAAAACAACCCTGTTCTCATCGGCCTTTGGTGATTCAAGAGCGGCATTGGCTTCTTGGAATTGGGCAAGATTCGGCCAATCTTGGGCTTGCCCATAGTTTGCCGCAAAAGTTGTTAAAAGCGTAGCTAGCATAAGTGTTTTTAATTTTTGCATTTGATTCTATTTTAATTTTCATTCCGGCGTAAACAGGAATATTTTTCTCGTTTTTTCTTCCGTCAAGATATCAAATAGTTTTTTCTCATCAAAGTTTAAGGGTGGTTCAAGAAGTGATCGGTCAAATGTCACTACATAATGAAAAATGGTTCGATGACGGATATTCTATTCCTTCTCGGTTTCAGGTTGCCCATTGACTTTCAACTCGAAAATGTCATTTCTGGCATAATGACCGACAACATCAAAGTCTAGTTTGCTTCCCTGAACTTCTTCCAAATTCAATTCGGCAATCAGAGCACCAGCCTCCCCAAATAATGGTCCTTTGATTATTTTTCCTAAAGGAGAAACTATGATACTACCTCCTTGACACATATCTTCGGATTCATTCTCAACCCAGTGTTGATACTTTTCAGGATACATTGATTTGGTATAATATTGATTACAACCCAAAACAAAACATCTCCCTTCCAAAGCGATATGCTTCATGGTGGCGGTCCATTCTTCACGGGAATCCGCTGTGGGAGCAATATAGATTTCCACGCCTTTTTGATACATGCTCATTCTGGCCAATGGCATATAGTTTTCCCAACAAATCAATCCGCCTAGTTTGCCTATTTTGGTCTGAAAGGTGGTTAATGCCTCTCCTGCGGCCTCACCCCAAACTAGGCGCTCGGTACCCGTAGGTTTGATTTTGCGATGTACCCCCAAAAGTCCTTTGGTAGGCGAGATATATAGCATCGAACAATAAAGCGTACCATTGGTGTTTTGTTTTTCGGTTACTCCAATGACCAGATAGGTATTATTTGTTTTCGCCAATTTTTCCAGACGCTTTAAGTCATCGCTTTCTAGATCGATACTGTTTTCAGCAAATTCGCCATACAATTTTCGGCCTTCGTTTGTACGACTACCCATGGTGGCACCAAAAGAAAAACCACGCGGGTAACCCGGAACAAAAGATTCGGGAAACACGATAAGTTCACAACCTTGATCGGCATACGTTCGAACCAAGGTTTCCATTTTATCCAAAGTCTTGGATTTATCAAAGAAAACGGGACTCTCTTGTACAACGGCGACTTTTAGTTTCAT
>CAZTLZ010000238.1:0-4327 GCA_964614665.1 uncultured Maribacter sp. | reverse complement strand
ATAAATATATATACTTTATAATGTCAAAAAAGAAATTTGGTATAATAAAATATACTTTATTGTTTATCTTTTTTTCTTGATACGTCAAAGTATACTTTCAGCGAGATGATGCAGTGGCAAAACGAAAAAATGCCATCGCTCTCACCCGCTACCCAAAGTAGTCAGCCACTGGCTAATCTTATTTGTCACGTAGATAATTTTGGCACGGGGCCGAGCGCAAGAAAATGTACCCAAAGTACATTTTTTAGCAATGGAGCCGGCTGGCACGTAGGACTTTTTAGTTAGTAAGCTCCTACTCCATTAAATTATATTACTGATGGAATGCCAGCCGCATCAACTCGCGGAAAAATATGGCCGCTCCCCTCACCTACCTGCCCGAAGTGAATGAAGTGAACTTCATTCAGGCGGGTTGTTTTACCAAATCAAGCTTGCGAGATTCATGAATTCCTTTTAGAAAAAATGAGCAAGCCATGAACTAAAATCCTCTTAGGTCGAGTTTAATATCGAGAACTATTTTACATAACGATAAAGGTTTATTTTAGGATATTGATTATTCTTCAATAGTAAATATTGGAATTTTGATATAACTATCATTAAACCATTTAACCTCTAAAGGTTCTTTTGCATCTTTAATGGTTTCTATGCTAACATCTTTACCAGTGCCATAATTAACCTGTTCATGAGGATGCTTGTTGACATTTAAAACCAAAATTAACCGACTTCCTTTTTTAAGTTTTTTACTAGTCATTCTTATATGGGTAAAAGGGACTAACTCCATTTGATTTGGTGTTAATAATTGTCGTTTTTCTCTGTCTTTAGCTAGACTGGCTCTACCAATATGCTGCTGCGTTAGTTTGAAATATTTGCCTTCAGGAGTTTGTTCATATACAACTATTGAATAGTCCATATCCTTTTTGTTGATTATCATTTTTAATTCTCCAAAATAAGATCCGTTGAATTCAACTTCTGCTTCAAAAGGTTTTGTGATAAACGAGAACCCATTGCTCAATGGTAGCGAATCGTTACTAATGAAAGGAATATAATAATTGTTTTCGCCAACCATTGTCCGATCTGTGAAATCTACTGTTTGATTAAGAAATCCTGTACGGGTTGGTTTATTTTCTGTTAATGAATAATGTTGCTTGTTTCCGTGATTACCTGATCCATATTGAGAAGTGAAATCGACATTCGATAATTGATTGTTTAAATAAAATTTAAGTGTATCATTACTCATATTCTTAAGTCTGGGGACATGCTTCCATTTGTTTGCTCCCATCACTTGAAAATTAATTTTATCTTTTAATAATGCTGGTTTCGGAGAATCTTTGAAAATATAATCGAACCACTCAAAACTAATGTCTGAAATATTGATTTGTGCAATGGAATCAATTGTATACTCATATATTTCTTTTTCAGGAACATATTGTGAGCCCAAATGGCCAAAAGGGCCAATAATTAAGTAATGTTCCGCACTTTGATTGTATTTATAGTGCTCTTTTAAATAATAGATAGATCCTAATTGTCCGCCATCATAGTAACCCGTTGTACTTAGTATGGGGATATTAATTTTCGAAAAATCATTTTTATAAGGCATCATATTTTGCCAAAATTCATCGTACGTAGGATGATCAAGTTGTTTATTATAAAAAGGATTAGGCGTACCATCAATACTATCTAAAGAACGGTAAGCAACTCCTTCTTGGTAATAGGTCTGCTTTAAATTATTCCAGCGTTCGTTATTATTATACATTTCTTCATCTAAAAATTTGGTATTTGTAACATATGGAAACCAAGGATATAGAAAACTCATATAAACACCATTTTCCGATGGTTCAGCAATACCGGGCGCAGCAGATGCGGATGGAATAATTGTTTTAAGAGCGGGGTGCAGGTTTTTTGTTGCTGCCCATTGTGTAAAACCGGTATAACTACCGCCTTGCATCCCTACTTCCCCATTACTCCAGGGTTGATTAATAATCCAATCTATCACTGCATTAATATCCTCTCCTTCATATTCATATGGAATAATCTCGCTAGAACTCCATGCCTTTCCACGGGTATAGCTTACCACGCCAACATAACCATAGCTTGCAGCGCGTTTTGCCCTTTCAAAGTCTGACTTTCGCGTATAAATGGTATGGTGTAAGATTGTTGGCAAAGGCTGTGTCAACCTCTTATTTCGAACTACCAAAAAAGCAATTTCTGCGCCATCCGAAGTCTTGATTAGAAGACTATCCTGAACTAAATATTCTTCGCCATCTTCCGCGATAGTTCTGCCTTTGTTATTAGTTTCCTTAGATGTGCAAGAATTGAATACGAGACCAGTTAAAAATAATATTGCAACGAGATATTTTATTGTGTTTTTCATGTTAAGCTGTTTATTGTATCGCATAGCGCCTACCTCTAGGATATGTTCATTGGTTCCTATGGATTGCTTTTATTTTGTTGATTATCTAAACTTTATAGGCTATTCCAGTTTTTAAATCGAACCGATTGCCGACTAGAAACTTCAAATGTTTCATCAGTATCTAAAACTATTTTTAATCTGTTGTTGAAATGAGGATGTACTTTCTTAATGTATTGTATATTGATAATTTGCTTCCTATTTATTCTAAAAAAGACCGTTGCATCTAATTTCTCTTCAATACTATTCAATGACTTTTTTATCATTGCTTTATGTTCATTAAAATGAAATCGCGCGTAGTTTTCCAAGGATTCGATATAACGGATATCTGCTAACGGAATGAAATAACACTGTTCCCCATCTTTAATGAAGATCTTATGATGCATTGAAAATTCTGAACGTGTTTGACTTGTTTTGAGAAGCTCTGCCTTAACCTTCGCTATGCTCTTTGCAAAGCGCTCTTCGCGAAATGGCTTTACCAAATAATCCAATGCATTTACTTCAAATGCTCTTGCAGCATATTCACTGTAAGCTGTTGTAAAAATAATTTCGGGTACGGTAGTCAATTCATCCAATAAATCAAATCCGGTTTTTTCCGGCATTTGAATGTCTAAAAAAATAACATGTGGGTTTTTGGATGCTATTAGTTGTTTTCCTTCAGTGGCATTATCGGCCTCCCCTACAAGATTGAATTCAGGATAATTCAACAAGCATCTTTTGACTTCTTCCCGAGCAAGACGCTCATCATCAATAATTAGTACGTTAAATTTTACCATGAGTTATCGATTTGAATAGGAATAATTAGTTTGGCGACTATCAACCCCTCTTGTTTTTCTTTTAGTGTAAAAGAAGCTCTTTCATTGTATTGCAAATTGAGTCGTTTCATTAAATTTTTTAACCCTAAACCCTTATCATGCTGGTCTTGAAGAATTAATTCTCCAGGGTTTTGAACTTCTATTTCAATTAGATCTATGTTTCTTGAGATTGACAGGGTTATGGTACCGCCTTTCACCGAATTCTGAATACCGTACTTCACTCCATTTTCAATGAGGGTCTGTATGATTAATGAAGGAATTTTATAACCTAATAAACTTTCATCAATTGCAGTTTCCAAGTTCAAGCGTTTCTCAAATCGAATTTTCTCCAACTCTATATAGTCATTTACAAGTTGTAGCTCTTCAACGATGGTAATTAAACTCTCTTTTGTATAAATGGATGAGCGTAGTATGTCTGACAATAAATCGATTGATCGTCTCGCTTTCATGGGATCTTCGGCGATAAGCGACTTAACACTGTTCAATGAGTTAAATAAGAAATGTGGTTTTAACTGCTTTGATAAATGGTTTAGTTGTATCTGTTTGGCGTTGATGGATAGTTCAGCATTGGATTTTGTCACCATGATTTGCGCACTATAATAATGATGCAACTGATACGCCAATACCCAAATGGACATTAATCTTAAACCAGTTATTAAAGGAGCATCCCAATTGGTTAAAACTACTAATAAATTAATCGGCTCTCCTTTTACATAAACGTAATACATATGCCACTTAAAGTTATTAAGCACCATAAATAAAAATGCCAATAGTATTACCGAAACAACCAGTTGAATAATATTGAATTTGTTTGTAGGCTTAACTTTCGTTTTCTTGATTATTAATCTATAGCTATGGGTCAAGAAAACACCAATAAAAACATCTAAAAGAAAATTCGTTGTGGTATGGAATAGTGAAAAGTCATTTTTAAAATAAAAAACATAGGCCCAATACAATGAGGCGAGACTCCACCCCAATAATTGGCATTGCCAATACTCAGATGTCCCATTTGCTTTTTTATCCATAATTTTTAACAAAAGAACAGTATATAACTAAATCTAAAAAGAGAAAATACACAAACGTAGTTATAAGTTGATAAGCGCTATTA
>CAZTLZ010000237.1:0-4356 GCA_964614665.1 uncultured Maribacter sp. | reverse complement strand
AAGGTCGAGTCCGCTCGACCGCTTCCCGCCATTACGGCCACCACCTCTGCGACTTCGACGTGAGAGGATTATTAGAATAACAATAAATATGATGAAGGGTAATAATGACTCGAAAGGAAAACCTTGGTTGTTTGAAAAATCCCGTTCTTCTTTGAACTCGCCATTCAAAACCTGAAACACGGCATCAGCTCCTTTGTTGAGCCCTCCGTAGTAATCATCTTGCTTGAATTTTGGAACAATAATATTATCGATAATACGCTTCGACATAGCATCGGTCAACGCAAATTCTACTCCTTGCCCAGTATTGATTCCGATTCTCCTGTCATCTTTTGCCAATAGAATTAGGATGCCATTATCTTTATCAGCTTGGCCAATGCCCCATTTTTCACCCCATTGGGCTCCCAAATAATTAATGTTCTCGCCTTGCGTAGAACTGATTATAGCAATAACAATTTGTGTAGAAGTACTGTCAGAATATCGAATCAGTTTTTGCTCCAATGCTTTTTCTTGCCCAGCAGGGAGCAAATCAATATAGTCATAAATGCTGGTTTGCTTTTCTGGCTTGGAAGGAATTTGGAATTGTGCAATGGCATATCCACAGAAAAAGAAAAGCAAGAGGAATATATTACTCTTTAGATACCTCATTGCTTAGTTCGTTTATGTCACCATGATTCCATGGAAAATGTGCTTCCAGTTCTTTTCCAGCACTCAAAATACCTTCAATGATGCCTTTTTTGAAATTGCCTTCAACGAACTGATTTTGAATACTGTTTTTTGTTGAGTCCCAAAAATTTTCAGGAACGGCCTTGTCAATGCCCCGGTCACCATAAATCACAAATTTTCGATCATTGACCGCAACGTAGATAAGCACCCCATTTTCATCTTTGGTATTGTCCATTTTAAGTAGATGAAAAATGGCTTTGGCTCTTTCAAAATGATCAAGCCGTGTATGGGATTCTATATGCACACGAATCTCGCCAGAAGTATTTTTTTCCGCTTCAAGAATAGCCTGAACAATTTCTTGTTCTTCCTCAGCAGTTAAGAATTTTTCGACTATTGACATGCATCGTGCTTAATCGAAATCAAAGTCTACATCTGGCGCATTTTCCGAACCAGGATTGGCCTTATATCGCGCCATTTCCTCAAATCCGAACCAACCTGCAAGTAGCTTTCCAGGGAATTTAGTGGTATGAATGTCGTATACATTTACCTGCTCATTGAAGCGATCACGTGCAACATTGATGCGGTTTTCGGTACCTTCCAATTGAGATTGTAAATCCAAGAAGTTCTGATTGGCTTTCAATTCAGGATAGCGTTCCACCACGACCATCAACTTACTCAATGCACCTGTCAAACCTGTTTGTGCTTGTTGAAAAGCGGCCATATTCTCTGGAGTAAGATTATTGGCATCAATTGAGGTTGAAGTTGCTTTGGCCCGTGCCTCGATTACATCTTTTAAAGTGCCTCGTTCAAAATCTGCCGCACCCTGCACCGTCTTTACTAAGTTGCCTATAAGGTCGTTTCGTCGTTGATACGAACTTTCAACATTCGACCAAGCCGTTTTTGCATTTGCCTCATATTCGACCGCGGTATTATTGAAACCTACAGCCCATTGGTATAGTCCAAATGCAAGAACTGCAAGTATTATGAGTACTATTAATCCTTTTTTCATTTTCTAGTGTTTAAATTAGTGTTTATAGTTGTTCTTTGATTTTAATAAGCTCGGCACGCACCCGCTGCAACTTGTCTATGATGTCGAAGTTGTCAAGGGTTTTTTGCTTACCTTCTTTTAGGTGAGTTTTAGCACCCTCTAAAGTAAAGCCTCGTTCTTTGACCAAGTGGTAAATGAGTTTGAGGTTTTTGATGTCCTCTGGAGTAAATTTACGATTGCCCTTCGCGTTTTTTTTTGGCTTTAACGCGTCAAATTCCTTTTCCCAAAAACGAATAAGCGATGTATTGACGTTGAAAGCTCTGGCGACTTCGCCAATGCCATAATATCTTTTTTCGGGAAGTTCGACTTGCATTAATCCAGTGATTGATTTTCTTGATTTGCGTATTTCAGCATATTTTCAAATTCCTTGGGCGATAAACTACCGTAGTAGAAATTGATCGGGTTAATCCTGTCCTTATCCTTCCAAACTTCATAATGCAAATGAGGTGCTTCTGAACGCCCCGTACTTCCAACAAAACCGATGAGGTCACCGCGCTTCACCTTTTGCCCCTTCTTTACATTGTACTTGCTTAAGTGGGCATAGAGGCTTAGGTAGCCATAACCATGGTCGATACGAATATGTTTTCCATATCCTGAAGAATTATTATCGGCTCTAATGATTTTACCATCTCCAGATGCATAAATAGGCGTACCTCGGGGTGAAGTAAAATCCATTCCGTAATGCATTTTTCTCGCCTTGGTAAAAGGATCCGATCGCCATCCATAACCGGAAGCCATTCGTGTTAATTCTTCATTGTTGATGGGTTGTATGGCAGGTATTGCGGCTAGCAATTTTTCTTTCTCGGCAGCTAATTTAGTAATCTCATCCAATGATTTTGATTGAATGGTCATTTGCTTTTTGATAATGTCCAAACGTTTTGTGGTGGCAATGACCATTTCCGAATTATTGAATCCCTCTAACGATTTATACCGATTAATTCCTCCAAAACCTGCATGTCGCTGCTCTTCAGGTATAGGATTCGCTTCGAAATACAGACGATAGATATTGTTGTCTCGATCTTCGATATTGGCAAGAACGTACTCTATCTGCTGCATCTTCTTGTTTAATAACTCGAACTGAAGTTCATAATTCTTTAACTCGCGGGTTAAAGAAAGTTCATGCGGCGTATTGATCAAATTGGTGTTGAGGAGTAAGATCAATGACAAAACACCGAACAGTAAAGAGCCTAAAAAAAACAAAGCAATGTTTCGGTACCGACGAGATTTTTTTGCTTCAATCTTTCGGTACGAAAGTGTGTCAGGATCGTAATAGTACTTTACCTTAGACATGAATGTATTTTATTCTATTTTTGTGCATTCGTTTTTAACACAACAAACAAATATAAAAATTGTTTTGTACAAACCGTTAAATTTTGTCAAACCTTAGTAATTTATATGAATTCCAAGGAAATTAGGAATCAGTTTTTAAGCTTTTTTAGAACGAAGGAACATAAGATTGTACCTTCTGCACCCATGGTCATTAAAGATGACCCAACCTTGATGTTCACCAACGCAGGGATGAACCAATTCAAGGAGTTTTTTCTAGGGAATAGTGTTGCCCAAAATGTGCGCGTGGCAGATTCGCAAAAATGTCTTCGCGTAAGTGGGAAACATAATGATTTGGAAGAGGTGGGGAAAGATACATACCATCATACGATGTTTGAAATGCTGGGTAATTGGAGCTTTGGTGACTACTTCAAAAAAGAAGCTATCGCCTGGGCATGGGAATTCCTGACCGATATTTGCAAAATAGATAAAGCCAGTTTGTACGTTTCTGTTTTTGAAGGCAGTGATGATGCCGATAATCTGGAAATGGACTCCGAAGCTTTTAATCTATGGAAAGCGATTGTGCCTGAAGACCGTATTATCATGGGCAACAAGAAGGACAATTTCTGGGAAATGGGGGATCAAGGACCATGTGGGCCTTGTTCCGAAATTCATGTGGATATTCGATCTGCTGAGGAAAAAGCAAAAATTTCAGGAGCCTCTTTAGTGAATGAAGATCATCCGTTGGTGGTTGAAATATGGAATCTGGTTTTCATGCAGTACAATCGTAAGGCAGATGGAAAACTAGAATCACTTCCAGCAAAGCATGTGGATACTGGAATGGGTTTCGAGCGTCTTTGTATGGCATTACAAGGTGTAGCATCTAATTATGATACCGATGTCTTTACGCCGATTATCCGAGAAATCGAAACAATTACAAACTCTAAATATGGTAATGAAGAAGAAGCCGATATTGCCATTCGTGTAATCGCCGATCATATTCGCGCTGTTTCCTTTTCGATTGCAGACGGGCAACTGCCAAGTAATACTGGAGCTGGTTATGTGATTAGAAGAATACTTCGAAGGGCCATTCGATATGGATTCACCTTTTTAGATACCAAAGGTCCGTTTATGTACCGATTGGTGAAAGTTCTTACCGATACTATGGGTGATGCTTTCCCTGAGTTGAAGGAGCAACGCCAACTTATCGAAAATGTCATCAAAGAAGAAGAACATTCGTTTTTGAAGACCCTTGAACAGGGCTTGGTATTGTTAGATACTGTGATTTCGAATACCAAAGGAAAAGAGGTAGATGGGCGCAAGGCTTTTGAACTCTACGACACTTATGGATTCCCAAAAGATTTGACGTCACTGATTCT
>CAZTLZ010000236.1:0-4386 GCA_964614665.1 uncultured Maribacter sp. | reverse complement strand
ATAACATTATCATGGTCAATTTAGACGAGGATGGGAAACCCAAACTTCACGGCAAGACAAAAGTAGAATTCGTTAGAGACAGATTGAAAACAGATAATTAGCCCACTACATGGTTGTGGACAAGGCTTGAACCTCATCCAACACTCGTAATAAATTGCCACCCCAAAGCTTTTCAATTTCAGCTTCTGTATGGATGAGAAACGTCGATCATAATTCCAGGTCTATTCATCTCTTTTACAGCACCTTTACCACTATCACTTAAACCGTTATGTAACCATAAACTATCAGCCTCACCAGTGTTAGAATCTGAAAATTGACTGTGTCCGTTATGTGCCAAGGAGATATACCGAGCGCCTAATTTGTGATACTTTTCAAAGTTGCTCATATCTTCTCCAATTGGATATGCATTTTCTACACCTATCATCGCTACCTTTTTACCGGTCGCATCTATTCTTCGCACATCAGCCGATGTAAGGGCGAGTTCTATTTGATCTGGTGCGATTTCCTCACAAAGTTTATGGATAGCATCAAACTTAGCCAATGCATTGGCTTCGGCTTTGGCATAACCCTCTGTGGTCAAGGTATCCTGGCCTGTGTAAACAATAAGCCAGGCAACATCTAATCCACCCTCATTCATCTTTGGCAAATTTATCTGAGTTTCTAGCCTCTGGGTATAGTTAAGACTGTCGGTAAAATTTTTCACATTGATATCATCATGAGTGTCTATTGTGATGACCTTGTTATGGATTTTTTTCGCACGCTCTTCAAGGCTTAACTCCTTTTTTTGCTGGGACTCCCCACAACCGAACAACAACACAAAAAAGGTAAAAATGACTAATTTTTTCATACCGTGATTTCTTTATACCTACAAATTAAGCCATTTGACAACACATATGGAAGCGTAGGTAACATTAAGTTGTCAGCCCTTCTATTATTTAGGAATTTTACATAGATGCTTTGAGCAGAATTTCCGACGTAAAACAGATTCAAAGCAAGTATTTTCTTAGGGATCCAAGTTTAACTAAATACCGCCCCCCCAAATTGAAAGAGAAAGACCTACTTTCCCAATTATCCCGTATGGAGCAATCGCTCCATAATTTTTCGTTTGAAGAACTGACTTCTGACGAGGCGACCCAACTTAAAAAGGCTTTTGAGACTTTCAGGGAAAAGCTTGAAAATAAAATTTTTCAGCCTAACGAATCTGTAACCCACAGTAACCCGGACCATTTTCATGAAGAATCTCGGTTACCACAGGAAACTGATACAGAAAATATTGATTCGAATATGTTGATAGCTAGGGTAAGTCACGAAATTCGAACCCCTTTAAATGGCATTATCGGTTTTACCGATCTTTTGAAAGAGGATGAAGCATTGAATAATAGGCAATTAGGCCAAGTAAATGCTATTCAAAAAACATCATATTCTTTATTAGAAATCATAAATGAGTTGTTAGAATACTGTAAACTCTCTGCAGGAGTCGAAACTTTCGAAGTAATTGACTTTAATTTTCGGAATGTCGTGGGTGATGTTATCTATCTATGTAACACTCTTGTTTCCGCTAAAAATGTGAATCTAAAGGTTGAGATCGATACAAATGTTCCGAAAGCCCTGAAGGGGGATCCTTCTAAGCTTACCCAAGTCTTGTTAAATCTTATTGGCAATGCTATAAAGTTTGTGGAAGAGGGAAGTATTGAACTAGTGGTTCAGGCAAAACCTGACAAGGAAAGCCGTACTAATTTGACTTTCAAGATTACCGATACTGGAATCGGCATTTCTAAGGAAAACTTAAAACACATCTTTGGTTCATTTAGGCAAGCTGAAACCAATACCCACCAAAAGTATGGTGGCTCTGGTCTTGGTTTGAATATTGTGAAACAAATTATTGAGCGATTGGGCGGTACTATAGCCGTAACCAGTGAACTTGGTGTTGGAACTACTTTTGAATTTTCAATGCCCTTTGAACTCGGGAGCTTAAAGAATATCACCAAGGGTTCTAATACTGAGATTTCCACAAAAGAGAAGAGCATAGTTAAAGGCATGCAAATTCTGGTATTCGAAGATAATATCATGAACCAAAAACTTATAGATCAGCGGTTAAAAACCTGGTCATGCCAAACGTATATCACGGATAATGCCCAAAATGGACTTAATATATTGGCAAGTCATAGAATCGACCTGATTTTAATGGACTTGAAATTACCGGGTATGAGCGGTTTTGAAATAACCAAGCTCATCCGAAGTTTTGAAAAGCCCGACGTACAACCCATTCCGATTATTGCTCTAAGCGCTGACTTTTCTGCCCGTGATAAAGAGGAATGTGAAGAAAGCGGTATCGATGATTTTATTTTGAAACCATATAATTCGCACGAGTTGCTTCAGAAACTCATTGAGAATAAAAAGGATAGTAAAGGTGCACATTCCATAGCATCTAAATCAACAAAGTCTAAAAGGATTGAGAATAAAGAGGATAGAATAAATCTTGATGGACTGTTGGCAGAATGTATGGGGCAGTTGGAGCTGTTACAAGAATTGGTAATACTGCATAAGAAAGGTGCACTTGAGTTCATAGGTAATGTCCGTGTTCATTTGAACAATACTGACATAGAACAAATAGGTTTTGCAGCCCATAAAATAAAGCCAGGACTAAAAATGATGCAATCAAAGCGCCTATTCGGAATAGTTGAACAAATTCAAAAATGTTGCCATTCAGACTCTGATATAAAACAGCTACAATTTTTGTATAAAAGTTTTCTTGAGGAGTATCCCAAAGCTGAAAATGCAATTAACGTCGCGATGAAAGAATTAAGAAGATCAAAAAGATAAATGGAGAAGAGGAAATTACTACTTGCTGAGGATGATGAATTATTAGCTTCCCTATTGAACTTTAGACTTCAAAAGGGTGGATACGATGTAAGCCTTAGTACCGACGGCCGCGAGGTCAAGGAGTATTTGAGCAAAACAATACCAGATATTATCGTAAGTGATATTATGATGCCCTATTTCTCCGGAATGGAACTGGTCGACTTTGTGCGAAATGAAATGCAATCGAATGTTCCGATAATTCTTATATCATCGGCAGGAAATGAAGAAAATGTTTTAAATGCCTTTGAGCTTGGGGTAAATGATTTTTTATCCAAACCAATTAGCCCTTCGGAGTTATTGGTACGAATTGAACGACAATTGAGTAAACGATGATGTGAGAATACCAAATCTGACATATAGCAACAACCTACTGATAAGTGCCCCCAAAATCGATACAGATTTCTTGTGGGATATATCAATTTTGTTCATAATTCTTGCAGCGGTCTATTTCATCGGGGTCTTCTTCTATCGGAACAGGCGTTCTTCCCATTCTAAAAAAGTTAGAGATCGAAAGCGTGAATTATCACCTATGGTGAGCGAGTTTTTGTTTTTAGAGGAAGATGCGTCAAAGGATGAAAAATCAAACTACATAGCATTAAAAATCGAGATTCGACAATTGCTTAAGGATTCTTTCAACCGTAGGGTATTATCCGAAATACTTTTAGACCTAAGAAAGGATGTATCCGGAGAGGCGCGACAAACACTCCTTAAACTATACCAAGATTTTGGGTTACACCAAGATGCTTTTGCTAAGTTAAAAAGCTGGCGCTGGGAGGTTGTCTCAAAAGGTATTTTAGAGCTAACGCGCATGGAGGTAGAAGAATCATACCCTTTCATAACCAAGTTCATCAATGACAAACGCTCGACGATAAGAAAGCAAGCTGAGATTGCAACCGTAACGTTAAGATCTGAGGGTATCAATTACTTTATGGATACCACGAAGTATAAGATTTCTGAATGGCAACAACTGAAATTATTGGATGTTATTCGTAACAAAACAAACTTTCAACCACCAAGGTTCAAAGCTTGGCTCACATCAAATAACAAATATGTTGTTCTTTTTGCCCTGCGGTTGATCAAATACTATAATCAAAATGACGCAAATACTTCATTGATTGAACTTGTCAAACACAAGAACAACAAAATTAAAGAAGAAGCTATTGCCTGCATTAAAGAATTTAATGTCACCGAGTCGCTTGATACCCTCAAATTGGTTTTCTGGAAATGTTCTATAGATGTAAAAATTGCCATACTTGATGCCATTTCGGAAATAGGAGACCATGCTGATATTGATTTTTTGAATCTCATTGATAAGAAAGAATTGAATTTTTCAGTAAAAAGTAAGGCCTTGAGTAGTATCAATGCCATTTCTCCTGAAAGTATTATGCCCTCGAAAGGAATTCAGGATGAGTCGCGTTATAGTATTCCAGATGACATTGAAGAGAAGGTTGCGAAAATAAACGCTGAGGAGCATGCTGAAATATTCGGGGAAAAAGAAGATTTCATTGATGTAGAAATACCTGA
>CAZTLZ010000235.1:0-4412 GCA_964614665.1 uncultured Maribacter sp. | reverse complement strand
CAGTGCTGGCGGTGCTTAATGCTCAAACCTAGAAAAGGTTTCATCAATCAAACAATCTTGTATCAAGTACAAGTAGCAAAAAACCCATTCAACATTTGCCGAATGGGTTTTTTATATTCAAATTTTTCACTCCATATAGTGTTCAGCTTACGAGCAAAAAAGGTGCTTTTTAGAAATCCCAACCATTTAGGGCCCTATAAGAGAATGCATAAATTGCCATTAAAATCATGAGAGCACAAAATACCGAATACACTTTTAATACAATAACCAATATCTCTGGCTTGCAGTCCTCGAATGCTTGGAAGTAAAGGTTTTTGAAATGCAATAACGTTCCCATATAGTCTCATTTAATAATTAATCAAAAGCTATGGGTTAAGTTTGGGAGAAAGATACCGGGAAGTATGAATATACGAAAAAATGACGGTTTTGAGGCGGATTAATACTATAACCGACCTCGATACTTCGCAATGGATTCTTTGATTTTTTCGATACGATTTTCTGGATCTGGATGCGTGCTTTGAAATTCCGGAACACGATTAGGTCCTGCCGCCGCTTTTAGAATCTGCATTACCTTTATCATTTCATTGGGTTCGTAGCCAGATTGAATCATAAAGAGAACACCCAGGTCATCACTTTCGAGCTCATCTCCACGTCCATTCTTAAGCAAAGTGCTTTGCCCAATTCCGCCTACCACATTTCCTATATCTCCTGCTCCTACGGTAGCTCCCATTGTGGCAGTTCTCCAGAATTCACTTGAGGCAATTCTTTCGGCAGAATGCCTACCTATTACATGACCTATTTCATGGCCCAAAACCCCTGCTAATTGTGCTTCGGTCAGTTGTGAGAACAGAGCGTAGGTTATGAAACATTGACCACCTGGTAGAGCAAACGCATTGATGGTTCTATCATCCGCTAATAAATGAAAATCGAATTTATAGGGAGTTTCCCTTGCAATGCTGTTCTGAACAAGCTTATTTCCCACAGCATCTACAAATGACTGTAAACGTTCATCGGGGTACAACCCTCCGTGCTGCTGTGCCATTTGCGGGGCACTTTGAAGGCCAATGGCAATCTCTCGCTCGGCATCCATGGTAATATGCTGTGACCTTCCGGTATAAGGGTTTTCTTCTGTATTGTTACATTTTCGGATAAAGGCGAAAGCGACAATGGCCAAGCCAATAAATATGCGGATTTTCCAACTTCCTCTTCTCATGGTTACTAGTGTTCAGTTAGCGTTGGAAGATACAAAAAGACGAAGAAATGGAAGTGGTTTTTACAAAAGTTCTTTATTGATATCCAAAATATTGTTTTGAATATAATTTTTAATAAACCCATTGGTGAAGTGTTCACACCCTAAGAATTCTTCCTTTTGTAATAGTTGCATGATATTTTTTCTGCGAAATTCCGTGAGCATAGGAACAGAGATAGGTGCAAAGCTATAGTGCCAAGGCTCATACTTAAACCCTTTTCTCTTATAATCGTCCGTGTAGACAAGATAAAAATCGAAAGTATTCGCATTTTCATCCATCCATTTTTTAAAATCTTCATAAGGGCCACCTGATTCGAATTTTGAAGGAACCAGAACATCACCTTCTACCTTTCGGTATCCGTCGACAATATCTACGTCTGTACCCCAATGATGGCGGCTGGTGCCTGGTATAGTAGAATATTCTATGATCTTATCGATGGCCTCAAGAGGTTGCATGCCATCTTCTTCGGTATAACGGTCGTATTTTCGTTCCCAAATGGTCTCTTGCCTACTGAAATTTCGATAACTTGAGACTACCTTCAGGTCTATGCCGTCCATATAGGCAGCTTTTTTCATTTCAACAAAGGCATCGTGAGCCAAGGGTCTTAAATTGATATCCTTCCCTTCCAGTTCTATGTCCGCTTTGCCCATTAACTCCAAGATAGAGTACTCGAAGTCCTTATCTTTTGAAAAGGAAAGGCTAGGGGCCAGTGTTAGGGCCAAACTGGAAATACTTGTTTTTTTAATAAATGATCTACGTTCCATAAATGATGAATGTGGTTTATGAACTCACTAGTACAAAAACGTTGCCAAATATAAAGTATTGCACATAGCACCTTAAAGGTACTATATCTTAAGATAATAAAGGTTACTTATTGAAGTGACGCGCAGGTAAAGTATTCTTTGATGAACAACATCGATTGGTTTATCGCGCCAAATAGAGGAATCCTTGAAAATCAAGATTCAAATCTCGCATTTCAACAATAAAAAAGTACACACCTATGGGTAGGCCTTTTTCTTTGCCCATTAGAATGGTGCCTGTATTTGCAAAACCTCGAAATTCATCGGTATAGTTTTCCATTTCGAAGACCTTTAAACCGAAACGGTCAAAAATCTGAAGGGAATTATTTGGCGATTGCGTCAATTCAGGAATGATAAAGGAATCGTTATTTCCATCTCCGTTGGGCGTTACCAGAAAATTATCGACCGAGATGAATTCTTGAGGTTCACCAAAAGAACTTGCCAAGGTAAGTACCTCATAGTCATCAGGTACAAAACTTTGAGAACTGACAAAACCTTGGGTGATATCACCCACGGCCGGACCTCCTGCGAGCGATTCCCACTGGTTGGTCGCTTTGCTCCAGCCTACTACCGTCAAGGTCGCCGGGTCATTTGTTAATAGACTTACCGAGCTCCTTTCGTTCCAGCTTAATTGTACCGTAGAAGCTACCTTTCCTTCCAAACGCCAAAATTCCATGGTACTTACAGGACCCAATACAGCTGATTTAGTATTGGAGCTAAAACTAGTTGCAAATGTTGAAGGACTATTTGGGTTTTCAAAGAAGTAGGCACATTTTGCGAAATTGTTGACCGCATCGGAATTTAGGACCAAGGGCCGTAACTGAACGGCATCACCCACAGGAAAGGTAAAACCCTGCTTGTTTGTAACAGTCGAATACCCATCGACCTTTGATAGATCCCTACTATTGGTGTGGGCGGCATCCAGAACAAAATTCAAATAGCTGTCTGTTGCACTCCTTGGGGTCACGAAATTACCCACGACAAAATTGGTGTTGTTCAGGGTGTTAATACCCGTGGTCAATAGTACATTATTTGGATTCGCTAGCTCCAAATCAAAAAATGTAGGTGCAAAAGCCCCTGAAACTGTCAATGGCAAACTACCATAAAACCCGGCCAGCCCTAGGTTGTCATCTAAAATACCATCATTGATAAGGTTAATATGTAGCCCTAACTGCCCATCTTGGTGAATTTGCAGGTTACCCGAATTGTATAGGGCGCTTTGGGCGTTTGCCAATACCCCGGAAAAGAACAATATGTGAAAGACTTTTTTAATCAACATGTTCGGTTTATTTGTTCTTTAAAAGGGCTTTGATTTCTTTTAAATCTTTTTGTATTGATTTTAGTTCATCTGATAAGATCTGATTTTCGGACTCTAGTTTTTTGATTTTATGCTCTTGTTCAATGGTATGTAAAAAGAGTTCTTCAATTTTTTCAAGATTTTGAAGGTTTGATTTGCTAATATTCCAAAGACCATCTTTTTCTACTTGTTTGGCTGACCTAATACCTGGTAGGTGATGGTACTTTTTAACGAATTTCTCTATTTCTTGTAGGTTTTCAAAATCGTAATCCAATTTTAAGTCAGACTTACCTAGAAAGTATTTATGGAAGACGTAGTCAGGTATTTGAATGGTCGTATTGTTGGAAATAAAATCACCATCAGCTCGAATATTTCCGGCAACATGTAATTTTTCCAATGGATCCCCAATCCCAATCCCCACCTCTTGACTTGCATCGATTAGAAGAGTTTCGATTCCCGAAGTGGCAAAGGCTAATTGGTCAAAACCTTTAAAATACATACCCATGTCGTTGTCATTCTCAAATCCATAACTTGGAGCACTGGCATTTCCATCTGAGTTTTTAATAATGCCTTCGGTTCTCATATTTCCACCTACATGCATGAGTTCGGTAGGGTTCGTAATTCCAATACCTACCTTTTGATTTTCGTCAATTCTGATGACCTCTACGCCTTCCGTACTGAAACCAAGTTCATCGCCTCCGTTCGGAAGAAACATGCCAGAATTGACATCATTGGCAAATCTGTAAGAAGGTAGATTGGCGGCCCCATCAGCTGCTTTAAATGACCCTGCCCTGATTTGACCATTGCCAAATACTTGCAAGGCAACATCTACATCAGTATCGAACGATCCTGTTCCAATGCCAATTTTAGCGTTTGAAAATGTGAGTGTTTCTCCTGCCATATTATAAGTCCTAGATTCTGCATCTTGGGTTAAGTTATCTGTTGCAAGGTTTTGACCACCTGTTGACAACTCTTCCCATGCCACAGCCGTGCCATCTGCACTAGATACTAGGATTTGTTTTTTTTGTTCAGCAGGGACCGTCGATGTGGGAGCGCCAGGTTTGA
>CAZTLZ010000234.1:0-4421 GCA_964614665.1 uncultured Maribacter sp. | reverse complement strand
AAGATGTACCGAAAACACTGTTCACCAAAGTAAACGAATTAGATTCCGGTCTTAATTTTAATAATGCGCTCACCCTAAATGATTCGGTAAACATACTTGACAATGAATTTGTTTACAATGGAGCTGGTGTGGCACTCGGTGATTTGAATGGAGATGGTCTTGAAGATATTTTCCTTACCGGAAACCAAGTTGACAACAAACTTTTTGTCAACAAAGGAAACCTGAAATTTGAAGATATTTCGGAAGTTGCAAAAATCGGCAAGCCAGACAAGATGACCTGGTCTTCTGGAGTGACGATACTTGACATAAACAATGACGAAAAACTTGATATTTATATCTGCAATACCTTTAGAGGTACTACTTCTGAACGAGCAAACCTACTCTACATAAACCAAGGAAATACAGTTGAGGGACAACCTACTTTTAAAGAAATGGGAAAACAATATGGAATTGCCGATACCAGTTATTCCTCGCACGCACAATTTTTTGACTTTGACAATGATGGTGACCTAGACCTTTTTGTAGGTGTCAACCGAATTGAGGGTATCAATCCTACCGAATTTAGACCAACAGACGATGATGGAACTTCCAAAAGTCGAGATGTTTTGTACCAGAATCAACAGAATGACAGTTTAGGACATCCTCAGTTTGTTAATATTTCAGAAGCCGCGGGTATTCGCTATCATGGGTACAGTCATAGTACATTGATTCATGATTTTAATTCGGATGGATGGATGGACATATATGTCGCCAATGATTTTCTCAGTAATGATTTGGTATATATGAACAACAAAGATGGAACTTTCACCAATCGTGCTGGTACTATTTTCAAGCATTTTAGTCTATCATCTATGGGGAGTGACATTGCAGATGTCGATAATGATGGATCAATGGACATTTATACCACTGAAATGCAGCCGTATTATAACAAACGGAAAAAATTATTTCAAGGTCCCAGTAGTTATTCAAAAGAAATTTTTACTAAAAAATACAATTTTGAAAAACAGTACGCCCGCAATACATTGCAGATAAACCAAGGAACAAATCCTGAAACTGAACTTCCTATTTATTCCGATGTTGGTATGTATGCAGGAGTTCAAGAAACCGATTGGAGCTGGGCTCCCTTATTTGGTGATTTCGACAATGACGGATTACAAGATTTATTCATTACCAATGGTTTTCCTAAAGATGTAACCGACAGAGATTTTGGCGATTTTCGTGTAACTGCAAGCAGAATGGTCAGTAAAGAGAAATTAATAGCTGCCATTCCAGAAATAAAAATACCCAATTTCATTTACAAAAATAATGGTGATGCCACTTTCAATGATATTACAAAAGAATGGGGACTTGATTTTGGTACTTTCTCCAACGGTGCGGCCTATGGCGATCTCGATAAAGACGGTGATTTAGACCTTGTAGTAAATAATATTGATGACCCAGTGCTTTTACTTGAGAATAATGCCAACGAACTAGAGCCTGACAAACACTATTTGCGTCTGCAGCTTAGAGGGCCTAAAAAAAATAAAGGTGCAATAGGAGCAGCTGTAGAAATACATGCTGGGGGTAAAATTCAAAAAAAGTCGATTCTTTCTGGTCGCGGCTACCTCTCTCAGCCCGAACGGGCAGTACACTTTGGATTAGGAAATTCTACGCAGGTGGACAGCATTAAGATTATCTGGCCCCGCGGTGAATGGCAAGTTTTAGGCAAGCATTCTGCGGATACCACCTTACAAATCTCGTACGGTGGGGGTGATGAAATACAAGCTAAAAAACCATTCAAAATCGATTCCACACATACGTTTCAGGAAGTTGCCAGTAAGTACAACCTTACACACAAAAACAGGGATATCGATTTTATTGATTTCAACTTTCAGCGGACGCTCCCCCATAAATTTTCCCAATATGGCCCTGCCTTGGCCGTCGGGGATGTAAATAATGATGGACTAGATGACCTATTTGTCTCAGCCAGCAGAAATTTTAAACAAAAATGGTTTTTGCAAGAACAAGATGGAACCTTCGAACAAGAAGAGATTGTGTATAAACAAGCCCAAAAACTTGAGGAAGAAGATGCGGGCACCTTACTTTTTGATGCGGATAATGATGGTGACCTAGACCTGTATATCGCTCGAGGATGTGCCCAGTATCCTGAAGGGCATGAGTTTTACACAGATATTCTTTTAATTAATAACGGAAAAGGAAAGTTCACAACGTCATCAAGTAGTCTTCCTGAAATAAAAATCAACTCCTCCGCGGTAAAAGCCGCTGATTATGATCGTGACGGTGATTTAGATCTTTTTATCGGCAGTAGGGTCACTCCTTTCGCCTACCCCATGGCCGAACGCTCGTATATCCTTAGAAATGACAGTACAAAGGATGATCCACTTTTCACGGATGTAACCGCAGAAGTCTCAGAATCATTAGTGAGACCGGGTTTGGTTTGCGACGCATTGTGGACTGACTTCAATGGTGATTTCTGGCCTGACCTTGTTCTAGCAAACGAGTGGGACCCAATTCGTTTCTTTAAAAATGAACGTGGGTTATTAATAGAAATTACTCAAAGTACAGGAGTTGAGAATCAATTCGGATGGTGGAACAGTCTAGCAGCTGCCGATATGGATAATGATGGTGATATTGACTATATCGCAGGTAATCTCGGGCGAAACAGCTATTTCAAGGGAACCCCAGAGGAGCCAGTAAGGATATATGCCAAAGATTTAGATAATAATGGAACTATTGACCCACTTATCTCATATTATCTTCGGGATAGCCTAGGTACTAAAAAGGAATATTTATATCACCCTTGGCAAGATGTAACCAAACAGTATGTGGGTATTCGAAAGAAATTCAATTCTTTCGGTGCCTTTGGAGAATCAACATTGCCCGAGATGTTCTCTGATGGACTCCTCAATGATGCTACAATTAAGTCGTTTAATTACATGAAAACCTCTTGGATAGAAAATTTAGGTAATGATAAATTTAGAATCCACGCGCTACCTACCGACGCTCAAATTGGTCCGGTTTATGGAATTTTGCCCAAATATTTAGATGGTGATTCGAATATCGATCTATTGCTTATAGGCAATGATTTTGGAATGGAAGTTCAACAAGGGCCGGCAGATGCCCTTATCGGTTTGGCACTTAAGAACAAAGGAACAGGAGATTTTGAAACGATACCCTTAGAAAAAAGTCATTTCTACGTCCCCGGGGACGGAAAAAGTCTTGTTTCGATGAATCTTGCAAACAAAAAATCACTTATCATCGCATCTCAAAACAATGATTCACTTAGGGTTTTTGAAACTCAAAGGCAAAATTTTGAAAAAATAATCAAAGTATTACCAAATGAGGTAAAAGTCACTATCCAATTTAATAATGGAAAAAATACGGTACGCGAGTTTTATTGGGGTAGTTCATTTCAATCACAGTCCAGTAGAAGTATCTCACTCACCAAGAACATGAAGGAAATTCGATTTTTTGACAATTTCGGCAAAGAAACCCGAAAAATCAATCACTGATAAAACTCGAAGCTGGTAAGCCCGCCTCATTGAAAAGGTTCGCCAAGGTGGTATTCTTCCAAGCATAACGTACCCTCTTGGGTTCTGCCACATTCTTAGATGACAACAATACCGTATCATTTTTAATATTGGCTTTTGCAGGGTAAAAAACACCATCTCTACCTGCCAATTCAAAATGTTCAAGCTTTTTCCCTTTATAAAAGAGTCCCTCGGCGTTCTCAAATACCACTTTTACCTTTTTACCCGAAATAGTAATTTCTTTGAAAAGTGGGCCATCAACGGTGCCTTCAAAAACCCCATAATGCCTATTTAATGCAAGTTTTGCCAAACGCAAACCCACATCTTGTTTATTGGTCGGGTGAATATCGTCAATCGTGCATATATCGCTCACGACGACCATACCGGTATTGGGGACAGTCATTGTTCTACGCTGCGCATCTCTCACTTCCACTCCTTTTTCTGGGGTACTATAGTTGAACGGCGCTATTTGCACATAATAGAACGGAAAATCATATCCCCAGCTTTCTCGCCATGATCGAATCATAGAAGAAAAAAGCTCTTCATAACTTTCAGTATTGGCTACGTTCGATTCACCTTGATACCATAATACACCGGCTATTCTAAAATCTTTTATAGGATTAATCATTCCATTGTACAAAATGGACGGTTGAACGGGGGCCCAAATATTCTCCATTATTTTTGTGGTTTGTTTATTCAAATAGTCGTTGGAGTCAAAAACGGAGCTAGGGGTCCAAACTTCGGCACTTGTTGCCCCCCAACTACTATCAATGATTCCTATTGGAATATCCATCTCAGCTTGAAGTTCTCTCGCAAAAAAGTAGCCTGATGCACTGAAATAACGCATGGTCTCAGGAACACAGGTTTCCCATTTTCCATATACGTTATCCT
>CAZTLZ010000233.1:0-4423 GCA_964614665.1 uncultured Maribacter sp. | reverse complement strand
TATTTTTCATCCTTAAGAAGCAGTAAAAGAGCGCAATGGGCGCAATACAGGAACTTCAACCGCTAATCACGGTTTGCAAATATCATCATCATCAAATGAATAATGTCATGAAAACATTCATCAATCAATATCAGGCAGAATCTAAAAAGTTCATATTTCTTAAGAAGCTTATAGAAAATAAGAGGATTAGATTCGTAGAACAGAATTACAGTCTTCAATAGAGGCTAGGCTCAACACTAAGAAAGGGATACACTTCATCAATGTATCCCTTTTTTAATGCTCTAGATATAGCCGTTTGAAGCACAATTACTACAAGCTCATCATGGTAGTTTATAGTCTTTGCCGACACTACACTTCCCCTTTTTACGTAAGTTATTTCAGTTTCAGTTGAAGTAGGACTACTGAGTGTGCCGGAACTTTGATTTCCAATGCCTTAGTCTTTTTAAGCTTTAAACTCTCAATCACTACTTTTTCATCCTCTCCAAAGTCATTATAATCCGTGATTTCTTGGCTGGTTACTATTTTACCGATTACATCTTTAAATTCTTGACCGATATTCAATTTGAGAGGAAGGGCCTTCGAAGGATTGGCATTGGTTATGGTAATACTTGTAACCCCATCTTTCTCTGAGGCAGAAGCAGTCAAAGCCGCAATAGATTCACCACCGTGGTCATAATTTTCTGTTGCTAGTTCAATCGGAATCAACTTGGCACCTTGATGCACATTATATAACTGAAAAACATAATAGGTAGGTGTTCTGACCATTTCAGGCCCATTGGTCAGAATAACCGATTGCAATACATTGACGATCTGCGCAATATTAGCCATGCTTATTCGATCGGCATGATTATTAAAAATATTGAGGTTAATACCCGCAACCAATGCATCTCGCAAGGTGTTCTGTTGTTGTAGAAAGCCGTCTTTGGTTCCAGGTAGTTTGTCATACCACGTGCCCCATTCATCAACCATCAACTTCATTTTTCCTTCAGGGTCGTATTTGTCCATAATCGCCAAATGCTGTTGTATATAATCCTCCATCTTCATGGTATTTCGTAATGTCGCGAACCACTCGCCCTCACTGAAATCGATTGACGAACCTTTGCTACTCCAATCACCAGTGGGCAATGTGTAATAGTGTAATGAAAGGCCTTGGGCAAGATGTGTTTTGTCTTTTAATCCTGCTAGAATGGTTTCGGTCCAATTTGTATCATCTTCCGAAGGACCACAAATGACCTTTTGAAAATCTTCCCCTCGAATATAGGAGGAGAAGTTTCTAAAAATATTGGCGTAATAGTCCGGGGCCATATCTCCGCCACATCCCCAGTTTTCATTGCCAATGCCCCAGAATTTAACATTCCAGGGTTTTTCACGTCCATTTTTTTTACGTAAATCGGTCATTGGACTTTGATTGTTAGAAGTGACATATTCTACCCAATCTCGTGCCTCTTGTACAGTTCCTGACCCAACATTGATGCTCAAGTAGGGTTCAGTGCCTATCAGTTCACAGAAATTTAGAAACTCATGCGTGCCGAAACTATTATCTTCTGTAACACCACCCCAGAACACATTGACAATTGAAGGGCGTTCTTCTTTAGGGCCTATACCGTCTTTCCAATGATAGGTATCTGCAAAACATCCCCCAGGCCAGCGCAGTACAGGAATTTTTAGTGCCTTTAGGGCATCGACAACATCTGTTCGATAACCGTTGATATTGGGTATGTCGGAGTCTTCCCCGACGTAAATACCTTCATAGATACAGGTGCCCAAATGCTCCGAGAAATGACCATAAATTTCCTTTTCAATGGTAACGTCAGAGGAATTTGTCTTGAGGGTTAATTCGTTTTGGCCGAAAAGTGAACAAAAGGACACGAAAAAGAGTAGTGATAGTATGGTGTTTCTCATAATAAACATAAATGGATAATTAAGCTTTAAAGATATCATTTTAAGCTTAATTATTTAAAACCTGTAAAACACGATTTGGTGTGAAAGGTAGGTGACGCAATCTTTTTCCTGTCAGTTTTAGGAATGCGTTTGCAATGGCACCGGCAACCATAGGGGTTGCCGTTTCTCCCACACCTTGGGGTATTTCTGCAGATGTTATGAGAGACGTTTCAATACTATCAGGAACATCTTGTATTCTCAATAGTGGGTAGTCATGATAGTTCGATTCCTGTACCTCTCCATTCGTAATGGTAATTCTTTCATTGAGCACGCTGCTGATTCCCATGATAATACCACCTTCCATTTGTGCTTTTACGTTATCTGGTTGGACAATAACACCAGCATCCAAGGCAATCCAAAAACGATGGACATTAATTTTTCCTGTGGAACGGTCAACGGAAATTTCACATACACCTGTTCCTAAAGACCCATGTTCAACAAACGATATTCCTTTGGCACGCCCTTGTATAGAAGATCCGTTCCAATCTGACATTTCAACAACCTTTTCAAGGGTAGCCAAGGCTCGTGGTGAATCTGCCATTAATTTTCTTCGGAGAATTACTGGGTCGACACCCTGATCCAGGGCAATTTCATCCAACATACATTCAATGGCGAATTTGTTTGGCCCATGGCCCACGGAACGCCAATGTTTTAATCGAATACCATGTGAAGTTTCACGCCATTCTGCCAATTGGTTTGGTATGGTATAATGTGTATTGCTTGTGCCACTTGCGATTAAATTACCGCCATCACCGACTACCATATGTGAGAATCCATTGATTTGCTTTTGAGCATCGACACAAACTTTAAGTCGCTGTAGGGAAATTGGCCGAAAGGCACCGTGCGTTACATCATCTTCTCGTGTCCAAATCAGTTTGACGGGTAGGGGAGCCATTTCCTTAGCCAATACGGCGCACTCTACTACGAAATCATTCATGCTCCTTCTTCCAAAACCACCTCCAAGGTATTGTAAATGCACATTCACTTTTTCCGGAGCAACACCCAATACATCAGGCACGCCTAATTTAGTGTCGAACCCCTGTTGGCTGCCCACCCAAACATCCGCACGCTGTAAATCTTCAGAAACTTGAATAACAGCATTCAAAGGTTCCATTTGGGCATGGTATACATAATCATTTCTAAAGTCCGCGGTGTAGGTTTTAGTAGCATTTCGCACGGCTAGATCCATACTGCCTTTTTCGAAAATCACCTTTCCGGTTTTACGTTGGGCCGCGATTTTTTCATACGCTCCATAAATCTCTTGTGAGTTAAAACCAGAAGCGTCAGATGCACTCCAATCTATTTTCAAGAGGCTTTTTGCTTTCAATGCTTGTTCTAGTTTATTGGCCACCAAGCCGATTGCGTAATCAAATGGAATAATTTTTAAAATGCCTTCCTGCGCTAAAATTTCAGCTTCATTCAAAAGGATAGGTCGAGAGCCATGTAGTTTTCCTCGTTCCAAGACGCCGTAAACCATTTTCGGCAAACGTATATCAATGCCGAATGTGGCCGTTCCATTTACTTTGGCTGGGATTTCCGTTCGCGGTATATCCGTACCGACCAATCGAAAGTCCTTGGGTTGTTTGAGTTGTTCTTCGGTAAAATCAGGGAGCTCCTTTGTAATTTCCAAAAATGGAACAAGTTCGCCATAACTTATTTTTTGAGCTGTATTTTTATGAATGACAAAGCTATCCGCCGTTGTTAATTCGGAAATCGGGACCTTCCAATGTTTTGCGGCCGAGTTCATCAACACATAGCGGGCTTGAGCACCTGCCTTTCGCATCGTTAAATAATAACTGTTCGTGGTTCTACTGCCTACCGTGAACATGAGTTTACTGTCGGGCGCCCAGCCTTTGCCGCCGTATATTTCAGCCTCTTGTGGTGAAAACTGAATCTCCACCTGAGACCAATCAGCATCCATTTCCTCTGCAAAGAGTAGGGGTAAGGAGGTCATAGAACCCTGCCCCATTTCCGCTGCGGGATTGTAAATAGTGATTCCACCGTCTTCCGTTAGCTGGACCCATGCGGTAAGCTTATGCTTTTTCAATTGTTCACGAACTGCTTTGGTATCTGTGCAGGAGATCAATTGAGGTAAGATTCCGGATACGCCAATAAAGAGTGCTACACCACTTGAGGATTTTAAAAATTTCCTTCGGTTTACATAGTTGGATGCTGAGGACATAGTAGTATTTCTTAAATTCTAGTTCACGGGTTTCTTATCGGAAGCCAATTCAATAGCCTTGATAATTCTTAAATAGGTTCCGCAACGACAGAGAACGCTATTCATATACGTTTTTATTTTTTCTCGTGTAGGATGTGGGTCTTCCTCCAAAAGAGCAACCGCCTGCATGATTTGACCGGATTGACAATAACCACATTGTGGTACTTGGGCATGGATCCAAGCTTCTTGTACGGGGTGACTTTTATTTTCCGATAAGCCTTCGATGGTCATTATCTTTTGTCCGTTTGCAAAGTTCTCAAC
>CAZTLZ010000232.1:0-4571 GCA_964614665.1 uncultured Maribacter sp. | reverse complement strand
CAAACTAAAATTGTTTATTGCGGATAACCAGGGTTTTGAGCATAACCACCTAATGCTCTATCTATCTGAATCTGTGGTATTGGTCTCACCGTATGATAATCTTGAATGTTTGGTTGCGCCCCAGGATTGTGCATTCTTGTGCGCTCCACTAATTTTCCAGTTCGTGCTAAATCAGGCCAACGATGACCTTCACCAACTAATTCTCTGGCTCTTTCATCAAGTATAAAATCAATATCAACATCTCCAGCTGTAATCTGACTAGCCGCTTCTTGACCAGGTAGTGCAGCTCGCATTCGAATTACGTTAATATCATCGGCAGCACCACTAGTATTTCCTTGTGAAAGTTTTGCCTCCGCACGCAATAAATAGGCATCACCCAAACGCATTAAGATAAAATCACGTTGCCCTTGTACATGCTGGCGACCAGGTCTTGTTGCATCGATCCATTTATTCATTGAAGGGAAAAGCCGTTCATTATATTCATCATTGCTATATACCAAATAAGGAACTGCGTCTTGACGTGCCTGAGGCCAATCAATATCTTTTCCAGGTCCTGGAATATAAATGGCGGTATCTCCTATTGCAAGTGCTGCCCTAGCAGGTTCGCCAGTATCACTATTCGCCGCAACAGCTGGTTCATCTTTGTTGGCAAACCAAACATGTTTGAAAGAATCGTCATATCGTGAATCGACAGTTCTGTCCCAAAGAGTCAACATAAAATCAGTAGGTCTATGTCTTTTCCAAGGTCTGCCGTTTGCAATATCCCTTGTCATTCCTCTTCGGACATCATATTCGTGCAAGAAATAAAGGTGCCAGCGATGTCCGAAACCATCAACTTGACTATCCACTTGTGACTTAGCATTTGGTACTACAAATACTATTTCGCTATTTTCTTGGTTTTCAATAGGCCACAACTCGGCAAAAGTTGGCAACAAAGAAAAGTTGTAATTGTCTATTACGTTACTTAGCAAAGTTTCAGCTCGTGAAGCATCTGTACCTTCAGCAGCACCCGTGTAACTACGCGTCAATAGTGCTTTGGCTAACAAAAATTCAGCAGCAGGTTTAGTTGCCCGACCATAATCAGATTGTTCATCAGGTAAATTTGCAATGGCGAATTCTAAATCAGGTACGATTGCCTGACTATAAATTTCTGATTGTGAAGTTTTGTTCGCTTCAACTTCGATACCTTCAGTTTCCTCAAGACTTAAATGCGCATCACCGAATGTGGTAACAACATTAAAATAAAAATAAGCTCTTAAAAAACGTACTTCAGCTATTCTTAGGGTTTTTGTCGCCTCATCCATATCTACATCGGCGGACCGGTTAATAACACCATTGGCTTGGTTAATACCCTTGTACCAATTGAGCCAAGAATCTCTGATATAGCTTTCATCGCCATTGAGACCGCCATCATAAAAATTGAAAACTTTATGACCACCATCGGCACCATTTGTCCAAATGTCAGTACCAAAAGTCAACATTGCGGCACCCATCTCTTGCCCGTAAAAGGGTTTAAAGGTAGAGTAGGTGGCTCTAACACCATCTTCAAAACCACCTTCTGTAGTGTAGTAAGAGGCAGCAGACACATCTGATATGAGCTCCTCTTCTATAAATGTATCGCATGACTTTGTCAAAAAAGCCAGCGATAAAACGAATATTAAATAATTTTTTCTGTTCATAATATTTAAATTATTCTATTTAAACTAACAATTTTTTTGCTTAAAAAGTGGCTTTTAATGATAAAGACCATTGTTTTGTACTCGGCACAACACCGGCACCTAACTGTCCCACATCATCTTCTGAAACTTCAGGGTCGAATGTTGGAAAGTTATCCCAAAAGACGAGGTTCTGACCCGAAACAGATAAGCGTAACTTTTCCATTCCTAACTTGGTAGTTATTGATTCAGGAAGATTGTAGCCTAATGAAAGATTACGAAGCTTTACAAAACTACCATCAAAATAAGTAAGTGATGATCCGTTTCTTGGACGCTCTTGATTTTCATTCGGTCTTGGGTTAGCATTTGTTGGATTATCAATAGTCCAATAATCAACATCCAAGTTGTTGTACCTGCCAAACAGTGAGTTGTTACCTGCATTAAAGCCAGATTGAATAGTGTGTCCTTGTCGAAAAACAAAGAAAATACCCAAATCAAAACCTTTGTATTTAAACTTGCTATTAAAACCACCATAAAAGTCAGGAACACCGTTGCCGATAATTTTTCGGTCATCTGGAGTGATTACTCCATCGCCATTCAAGTCATTCAATTTAATTTCACCGGGCACCTTATTGTCTGCAGCTAAAGCGGCAGCCTCTTCATTGGCTTGCCATATTCCTATTTTTTCATAATCATAAAAAACTTGAATAGGTTGCCCAATAAACCAACCATTACCTATATCATCTTGTGGGTTTCCGTTTTCATCTTTTAATGATAGTTCGGTAATTTCTTCTTTATAGGTAGAAATGTTCAAATCCACATCCCAATTGAACCCATCACCATCATTATCTACAATACCCGCACTAACCGTAAATTCGAAACCAGTAGTTTTTGTAGCTCCAATGTTTTGTAGTACGCTATTGTAACCAGAAGTGGGAGGTAAGCTTCTTGCCAGAAGTAAGTCTTCGGTATTTGTATTGAAAAAATCAAAAGAACCTACAATACGATTGTTTAAGAAGCCATAATCAATACCAATGTCTAAGGTTTTGGAGACTTCCCAAGTTAAATCTTCATTTGGTATTTCGTTTAATCCGAAGCCAAGCGCTGGCGATTCTCCAAAGGCATAAACCGTACTGCCTAGTCTACCAGCAGTTTGATATGGGTTAACAGAAGTGTTACCTACTTCCCCATAAGAAACTCTCAACTTCATTTCAGAAACTGAGGTGTCTGCTAAAAAGTCTTCTTGGTCCATTCTCCAACCTGCCGAGATACCCGGAAAGTAGTTCCACTGATTACCTGGAGCTAATCTTGATGACCCATCTGCTCTTAATGAAGCTTGAAATAAATACTTGCCGTCAAAGTCATAGTTTATTCTTCCCATAAATGAAGCCAAGGCCCATTCTGTCAAGTTAGAATCAATTAACCCCCCTTGGGTAGCGGTACCTAAGTTGTAAAAGGCTTGAGAATCATAAGGTAGGCCGGTAGCAGTACCAAAATTCTGTTCGATTCTGGATTTTTGAATACTTTGAAGCGCAGTGATTTTTAAGTTATGTCTATCTGTCAGCGCTGTATTATAGGTTAGTAGATTTTCAAGGGTGTAACCAAAATCGTTTACATTTTCAATTCCCGCTGTGGCTGGTGCTCCTCTTCTTGTATTGGTTTCGCTTGCCGCATAAATACCTCTTCTACCAATTCGAAAATCCGGGCCAAAGGTGGTTGTCCACTTCAAACCGTTCATAATATTGATATCTAAATAAAAGGGAGCGAAAATACGTGTTTGTAATCGCTCATCGATGTAAGCACCTTCAACCAATTCACTTAAAGGGTTGGTGCGGATACCATCATTAGTAGGCAAGAATTTCAAATCTCCGTTCTCATCATAAGGTACACCTAAAGGGTTATTTGCCAAGGCCTCACCGATTGTTGCATTAGAACCATAATTTTGTTCAGTTTTTGCCACCAAAAAGGAAGCGCCTACTTTGAAAATATCATTGATTTTATGATCTATGGCTAAACGCCCTGAAATTCTCTCGAAATCTTGGTTGCTAATAATACCTTGTTCTTTAAAATATCCAATTGAAGAACTAAAGGTGGTGTTTTCCGACCCTCCACTAATACCGATTTGGTGATTGGTCTGCCAGCCATTGCCAACAACTTCATCGAGCCAATTTGTTGATCTACCTAAAGACAGCGATTCTAGCTCAATGGGGTCTAAGAAAACTTCAGCTTCTGAGGGAATTGCTCCATTCCAGCCAACCCGTCTTGACTCTCTTTTTAAAGCAGCAAACTCTTCTCCATTCATCATATCTACCAAACGTGTCGCGGAGGTAACACCGTACCGACTACTATAGGTAATCTTGGTCTTACCAACTCTACCTCTATTAGTAGAAACTAGAATTACACCGTTTGCACCTCTTGACCCATAAACAGCTGTTGCAGCTGCATCTTTTAATACTTGCATTGATGCAATATCATCAGGGTTGATGTCGGCCATTGAAGAAGGCCCGTCTATTAATGGAATACCATCTACCACATAAAGAGGATCGTTTGATGCACTAATCGAACGTCTACCCCGTATTCTTACCGTTGGGTTTTGACCTGGTCGACCACCTACAGCTTGCACATCCACCCCAGCAATCTGACCTTTAATAGCGTCGATGGTACTTGCAACTTGTACAATGCTCAATTGTTCAGCGGTTACTGTTTCGATAGACCCCGTAACTTCACCTTTCTTTTGAGTACCGTAACCTACCAGTACGACCTCATCCAGTGCAGATGCATCGGGTTGTAATGTGGCATCGACACTTGACCTTCCATTAACTGCAACTTCTTGAGCGGCATAGCCCACGTAGCTGAATACCAAAACACCGTCTGACGGCACATTAATGGAATAATTACCATCAAAATCAGCGACGG
>CAZTLZ010000231.1:0-4587 GCA_964614665.1 uncultured Maribacter sp. | reverse complement strand
GCAACATCAGCTCCGTTTTTGCAAGCTTTATGAAGTCGTAGCAAATCCGTAGGATTATGGGAAAAATCGGCATCCATTTCAAAAATGTACTCGTATTTTTTTTCGATAGCCCATTTAAAACCATGAATATATGCAGTACCCAGGCCCGATTTCTCTTTTCGTACTTCCAAGTTCAATGACCCTGGAAATTCCATTTGTAATTCCCTTACCTTGTCCGCTGTACCATCTGGTGAATTGTCATCGACAATCAATACATCAAAATCGATTTTCAAATCGAAAACAGCCCGAATGATAGCTTCAATGTTTTCAATCTCATTGTATGTTGGGATTATGACTAGGCTATCTGACATTAAATATGGCGTATTCGGACAAAAATAGTGTTTTATACCATCTTGAAAAATGGCTGCTCTGGTTTTATCATTTATTTAAATACCACAATAATGCTTATAATTTGTAGTTTTGAAAGGAATTAACCTTGAAAAATGCTGTTCAAACTACCTAAGCTTTTTTTATACCTTCTAGGTGCCGTTCTCCTATTAAACCTCTTACAAGCCCACTTTACGAATCTGATTTTTGACGAGGCATACTATTGGTACTATGCGAAGAATATCGCTTGGGGATATTTTGACCATCCGTCCATGGTCGCTTGGATGATTAAGGCAAGTAGTCTTTTTTTTAACGGAGAATTGGGTGTTCGATTTATGAGCTGTTTACTTTCCGCAGCTACTTTGATCGTTTTATGGAAAATCATAGATCACCCGAAAAAGAAGGATTATGTGCTACACTTTTTCGTAGTCACTTTTTCTATGACGCTTTTAAATGCTTATGGCTTTTTCACATTACCAGATACGCCTCTTTTATTTTTTACCGCCCTTTTTCTATATGTATATAAGCGATTTATAGCTTCACCATCTGTTGTTTTGGCCATTTTTTTAGGGGTTGTTATGGCAGCTTTGATGTACAGTAAGTACAATGCAGTTTTGGTAATTGTATTTGTTTTACTTTCTAATTTAAAATTGATTAAAGATAAATATGCCATACTTGCAGTAATCATTGCTCTTGCATGCTATACGCCACATTTCTTATGGTTGTATGAAAATGATTTTGTTTCTATAAAATACCACTTGTTTCAACGTCCAAATCAAGCATACAGTTTCAATAAATTCACCCTTGGCTATTTCTTGAACTTGATAGCAATATTCGGATTCACCTTTCCTTTGGTGTACTACATATTGTATAGGACCAAACCCAAAAATCTTTTTGAAAGAGCTTTGCTATTTCTAATCTACGGGGTTCTTTTTTTCTTTTTTGTTTCAAGTTTTTCTAAACGAGTGCAAACCCAATGGATTGTTGTGATTTCAATTCCGATGGTATTAATCATATTCAATTACATCGTTGACAATGAGAAAATTAGAAAGTGGTTTTATGGTATTGGTCTTGTAAACATCGTAGTACTTCTCTATCTCAGAGTATGGCTTATTTATCAGCCCTTATTTCCTAAAGTCTTTGAGACTCACGGCAACAAAAAATGGATTGCTGAAATTGAAGATGCTTCCCTTGGCGCTCCGATTATCTTCGAAAACTCCTACCAAGATGCCCCAATGTATGAATTCTACACTAGAAAGCCAGCAATCTCCTTAAATAACATAAGATACCGGCAGAATCAATATTCAATCGATGGTGCGGAGGCCAGTGTTCAAAACAAACAGGTTTATTATCTTTCTAAGTATCGAAAAAAGGCCGGTCGCTCTTTTCCAATGGGCAATGGTCGGCATACCTTTTATGGTTCTTTTATGGAGAACTTTGAATCATACCGCAGGTTGAAATGTATTATAGAAACCGAGGAAATCGAATTTAATACAGGAAAGACCCAAACCATGAAAATCTATAATCCTTACGAAGTAGATATTCCCTTGGACAAACTACGATTCGGTATCGCTTATATGAACGATTATAAAGAAGTAAGGGACGAGTCGAAAATGAAAGCATCGCCCAGTGATCCCACAATTTCGATATTGAAATCAAAGGATACTGTAAATTTTACGTTCAAACTACCTAAAACAGAACTGAAAAAACCAGGTTATTTCAAAATAGGCATTTCTGAAAACGGCCTGCCTTTAGGACTCAATGGAAATAGCATAAAATTAAAGTAAGTGGAAACCATCTTCAGAGATACCGTCAACATTGATTGGATTACCCTGCTACTATTTGGTAGTTTAGTACTTGTGGTACTTGTAAAGATCGCTTTTTACAATCGTTTTTTGAATTTCATCATACTACCATTCAATAACAAATACGTTTTTATGTATAATAAGAAGGAAAAACTATTGAATTGGTTTCACATTTTCTTTACACTTTTTCAAGTTATTAACTTTTCCCTTTTCATTTATCTATCCGTTCGGGTTCTATTCAAGAAGAATGCATTCGTGAGTATTGATAGTTCATATCACTATCCTATCATCTTGGGGGGGCTATTGCTATTTATATTAGTAAAGGTTTCATTGCAATTGGGCAATGGATTCATTTTCAATTCACATAAGGTTATTAGTGAACTTATCTTCAAAAAACTATCATACTTGAATTATAGTAGTCTTATCATGTTTGTGGCCAATGTTGTACTTTGCTATGTGTTCAGAGATTCTCAAGTGGTAGTATATGCTGCTATGTTCTTAATTCTTTTGATAAATGTCATTGGATGGGTCACACTTTTAAAGAATCATCAAAACTTCTTAGCCAGTAATTTTTTCTATTTTATTTTGTACCTTTGCGCACTCGAAATTGCACCCTTTGTAATAATCGGAAGTTATCTAAACGATTGAGATATATGAAAGTAAAGACGATTTTGGTATCACAACCGGAACCGAAAATGGAAAACTCTCCCTATTCGAGATTGATTGAGAAAGAGAAGGTCAAAGTCGACTTCAGACCGTTCATCCATGTGGAAGGAGTTGATGCAAAAGACGTACGTCAGCAGAAAATCGACCTGAAAAATTATACCGCAATCATATTGACAAGTAGAAATGCTGTCGATCACTTTTTTAGAATTGCCGAAGAGATGCGCTTCAAAGTGCCTGATAGCATGAAATACTTCTGCCAGTCAGAAGCTGTGGCCTACTACCTTCAAAAGTATGTGGTCTATCGAAAGCGTAAAATCTATGTTGGTAAAATGAACTTTGCCGATTTGGAGGCTTTGTTCAAAAAATACAAGGAAGAAAAATTCTTGCTTCCGTCATCTGATACCCTAAAAGTTATTGTACCAGAAACCCTGAATAAATTAGGTATCGATTGGACAAGGGGCATCTTCTACAAAACCGTGATTAGTGATCTTTCAGATTTACGAAATGTTTATTATGATGTGCTGGTTTTCTTTAGTCCATCTGGTATTGAATCGTTGCTGAAGAACTTTCCTGATTTCGAACAAAATGATACTCGAATAGCTGTTTTTGGGAACTCAACAGTAAACGCTGCTACCGATGCCGGGCTTCGAATCGATATCAAAGCGCCTACGCCTGAAACACCTTCGATGACGATGGCCCTTCAGAGGTACATTAACCAAGCTAACAAAAGGTAGTTACTTCAACAATCCTGATTTCCACACGCGGTATCCCGTAGTGACCCATCCTAGAATAAGTAACAGCCCTCCTACAGGGGTTATGAAACCTATGGTCTTAAAATCAAATTTGATCAATTCATTGATAGCCAAAAAGTAGATGGAGAAGGAGAATAAAACAATTCCCGCAACAATTAGGTAAAAGGGAAGTTTTTTCCTTTGATGAGATAGAAACCCAGTATTTCCTAAAACCAACAGGAATAATGAGTGATACATTTGATATTTTACGCCAGTTTCAAACGTTCGAATGGCTTCCTCATCTACCAGCTTTTCCAGTCCATGAGCACCAAAGGCCCCAAGTGCAACAGCTAAAAGCCCCATTAAGATTCCTGTTATAAAAATTGTTTTGTTCATAACTTAAATGGCATATTTTTTTATAAATGTAACAATTTGATACCTTAGCATTTCGTTTTATAAAAGTAACCAATCAAAATTAGGATGCATAAAATACTAGTGGTAGGGGCCGGAAAATCTACTTCATATCTCATAGATTATTTCTTAGAAAAAGCAACAGAGGAACACCTATACCTGACTATTGGTGATATTAATCCAGATGCAATAGCTCCTGAAATCAAAAACCATGAGGCTTGTACCGTTGTACAACTCGATATTTTTAAAGATGAAGATCGCCAAAAAGTTATTAAAGAGAGTGACATTGTAGTTTCGATGCTTCCAGCTCGTATGCATATGAAGGTTGCGAAAGATTGCATCGCCCTTGAAAAGCACTTGGTTACAGCTTCTTATGTAAGCGAAGAAATTAAAACCTTAGATCAGCAAGCCAAAGAAAAGGGGTTGGTATTTATGAACGAAATAGGACTAGATCCCGGAATCGATCATATGAGCGCCATGCAAGTCATTGATCGTATTCGTGAAAAGGGTGGACAGCTGATTCTTTTTGAATCTTTCACGGGTGGATTGGTAGCACCAGAAAGCGACAACAACTTGTGGACCTATACACGTTGTCGCGCGGCATTGCG
>CAZTLZ010000230.1:0-4589 GCA_964614665.1 uncultured Maribacter sp. | reverse complement strand
ATACAATACTAAATCCATGTTTCTTTGCCGTAGCCTGCAATAATTCCATTCCGGCTGGTACAATCTCATTGCCAATACCATCTCCGTTGACTGCTGCAATTTTATACTCTTTCATATTAAAACTAAATGTTTGTTTTTTATTCTTTTAGCACCATCTAACTCCTAAAAACATTTAAGAGTTCATCTGAGTATTGTATTATTTTATAACTAATAATGAAATCAATTGTAAAGTTAAAATAAAATCCTTTATTTTGAATACAAAATACAAAATACATTTTGCGAAATACAATTGAACATAGTGAATTGAGCCAACCTGTTTATCAGCGACTTAAAGAAATGATCGTGAATGGATCGCTCTTGCCCGGTCAGAAACTTAAACAGGAAAAATTGGCTGCAGAACTTGGTGTAAGTAGAACTCCTTTGTTGAAGGCACTTCAGAGCCTTGAGCATGAAATGTTGGTAGAGAGCATACCGCGAAGGGGAATGTTTGTCAAAGAAATTTCAGCGCAAGAGATAATAGATGTTTATGACTGTAGGGAAGCGGTTGAAAGTATGGCGTTGAGACTTGCGATTGAACGGGCAACTGATGCTGAGATATTGAAAATGAAAAAAATATTTGAACCCTTTTCAGATACAGACAAAATCGATGTCAAAAAGTATCAAAAGGCGGATGAGAACTTTCACGACTTAATAATTGATCTCTCCAAAAACCCAGTTTTAAAGAAAATGTCACAAATGAGCGATATTCACAAACGTGTTTATCAATATGGTCTTGTTCGACAGCCAGAGGAAACACTTTCTGAGCACATGAATATTGTTAATGCTGTTCTAAGTAGAGATTTTGAAGCTGCAGACAGGGCGTTGCGAAACCATATCGGATTGTCCCGTAAAAAATTATATAGCGAAGAATAATATATATCGAAAATGAAAAAAATGGTTAAGAATTTTCTGTCCATCCTCCTCTTGTTGGTAGTACAATTTGATATCACCGCGAATACCTCGAATGAGATTAATAATGCGGTGATTTCAGGTGAATTGAAGAAATGGCACACGGTGACACTTACGTTCGATGGGCCTGATGTATCAGAATCTGATGAATACAATCCATTTTTCAACTATCGATTAGATGTAACCTTTCTACATAAAGCGACCGGAAAAAAGTATAGGGTGCCAGGCTATTTCGCTGCTGATGGAAATGCGGGAATGACTTCCGCAACCGCCGGAAATAAATGGAGGGTACATTTTACACCAGATGAGATTGGTGATTGGAACTACAATGTTGAATTCTTAAAGGGTAAATGGGTTGCCGTTCGATTTCGAGAAAAGAAGATACCGAGCGGTGAATTTATGGATGGGGCCACAGGAAGTTTTTCCGTTACTCCTTCTGATAAAACTGGTAAAGATTTTAGAGGTAAAGGTCGTCTTCAATATGTTGGTGACCGATATCTGCGTTTTGTCGAAACGGGAAAAATATTTTATAAATGCGGCTCAGATGCACCTGAGAACTTTTTGTCCTACTATGGTTTTGACGGTGACTTTGCTGCTGATGGGCACAAAGATGACCTTGTCAAAACATGGGGGCCTCATTTGAAAGACTGGAAAGAGGGTGACCCAAAGTGGTCAGAAGGTCGAGGTAAAGAAATAATCGGGGCTTTGAACTATCTGTCTTCAAAGGGAATGAATGCATTTTCTTTTTTAACGAACAATATTGAAGGGGATGATCAGAATGTATTTCCCTATATAAACTATGAAACTTGGGATCGTTTCGATTGCTCTAAGTTAGATCAATGGGAAATGGTGTTTGATCATGCACAGATCAAAGGATTGTTTCTCCACTTTAAGACGATGGAATATGAAAATCAGGGTTTATTGGATTTTGGCGGTACCGGTGGGTACACCAAATTGTACTACCGTGAACTTATTGCTAGGTTCGGCCATCATCTTGCCCTAAACTGGAACCTCACCGAGGAGTTTGGCGATTGGGGAGGGTTTGACAATGTAAGAACCATTCCGAAATATCCAGCACAGTGGAAATCTCTAGCTCAGTATATTTATGATATTGATCCTTATCACCATCATATGGTGATTCATAACGGAGATGAATTTGACCCATTCTATGGTAAAGAATTTAAATTGACAGGCGCCTCATTACAAACAACTGAAGAAGATTTTAGAAAGGTCAATCGTCTAACCAAAGAGGTAATTGAAAGATCCGCTGCTGCCGGAAAACCATGGCCGGTAGCTTGCGATGAGCCTGGCGATCCTACTCATGCCTTGATTACTGATGATGAAGACCCCGAACACTTTAATGCCCGTACCAATGGACTTTGGGGCAATATGTTGGCAGGTGGTTGGGGCACCGAATGGTATTTCGGATACAAACATCCTCATTCCGATTTAAGTTGTCAAGATTATCGTAGCCGTGATTTGTTTTGGGACATGGGTAAAATTTGCATCGACTTTTTTGCGAATAACGATTTTCCCGTGATTGAAATGACCTCCAAAAATAAACTGATTTCAACAGAAGACGGATTCTGTTTGGCAAAAGAAGGTGACACCTACATCGTCTTGCTCAAAAAAGGAGGTGAAGAACAAGTGGATTTTAAGAATTTTGATGGAAGCTATTCTATAAAATGGTATAACCCTCGAAAGGGCGGAGGTTTTCAACAAGGGTCTGTAAAGAAGATTATAGGAAGTGGTAAACAATCTTTAGGCAAGGCGCCAAATCAAAAGGATAAAGATTGGGTGGTTTTGATTCAACGTATTAAAAATAATTAACATTCACCTCAAGAACATAAAAGAATGAAAAATTTAACCTGCATTATCTCCTTATTTATTGGTAGTCTGCCAATATTCGTTTTAGCACAAGGGCAGAATTCCGTTTCGAGGATTTCGAAGGTGCAATCAACTAATTTAAAATTTGGACAAACAGTTTTAATTAATAAAAAAGAAGTCGTGAACAAAGAACTTGAGGCTATTGAATCAGGAGTTTATAAGTGGTCGGATTTTAAACCAAAACAAGGCGATTTACGAGAATCAAGAACTTTTTTTGAAGGGTCATCTCCTCACTTTGAATATTTGAGAATACATTCTACAACACAATTTCCTGGTGCAGCACCAAGTACGGCTCATGCTAATGAAGAACATGAAGAATGCATTATTGTGAAAGAAGGTACAATGAAAGTAACTATAGAAGGTCAAAGTAAGGTCCTAGGTGCTGGTGGTGTAATTCTACTGATGCCGCAGCAAAATCATTCGCTTCAAAATATAGGCGATACAAACTTGACATATTATGTCATGAAGTACAAATCCAAGAAAGAGATGAACATTGAACGCGGCATGAAGAATGGAGGTTCACTTATGCTAAATTCTGACTCATTGGTTTTCAAAACGAGTAAAAGAGGTGGCGGAAGAAAATATTTCGATCGTTCAACAGCAATGTGTGAGCGTTTTGAAATGCATGTCACACAGTTGAATGAAAAGGGCCCCAGTCACGAACCTCACAAGCATGTTGAAACAGAAATTATCTTAATGATTTCAGGTAATACGGAAATGACCATAGAAGGTAAGGAATATAGTGCGACTGCTGGAGATTTCTATTTTATGAATTCTCAATTACTTCATGGGGTACGAAACGCCGAAGATAAACCTTGTAGCTACTTTGCGTTTAAATGGAATTAAAACTATCATGAAAAAAAGATTCTTAGGAACACTACTATTCGTTATTGCTACAACTTCATTAACCGCACAAGCCGATTTCGGAATATTTGATAATCATACCGATGTAGGGGATTGTAAAAATGCTGGATTTGTAAACTATGATGAAGATGAGCAAACCTATATGATTGGTGGTTCAGGCACAAACATGTGGTTTGATAAAGATGAGTTTCACTATTTATGGACAACCCTTCAGGGCGATTTTATTTTAAGAGCGGAGATTCAATTTTTAGGTAATGGTGTGGACCCGCACCGCAAGGCAGGTTGGATTGTTAAAAATGATTTAGATTCAAATACAAAACATGTCAATGCTAGCCTACATGGCGACGGAATGACTTCGCTACAATATAGAAAGTCAACTGGAGGTGAAACCCTTGAAAGTGTTTCAAAAGATACCTTAACTCAGGTGCTACAATTGGAAAGAAAAGGTACTACCTATATCATGTCCTCTGCGAAGTTTGGTGACGAATTTTCATCGGTGCAAATAGAAGAAATGGAAATGGACAAAGAGGTTTACATTGGCTTGTATGTTTGCTCACACAATCCTGATATCGTTGAGACTGTAAAGTTTCGGAACGTTAGAATTATAAAACCTGTAGACCCTGATTATACACCGTACCAAGATTATCTTGGCAGCCGCCTAGAAACGATGGATGTAGCAACAGGTCACCGCAAAGTTTTGTATAACTCGACACACTCTATTCAAGCTCCAAATTGGACCGTAGATGGAGAAACATTAGTCTATAATTCCAAGGGTAGACTATATAATTACAATCTTGCTGATGGTGAAATTTCGCCATATGATACGGGATTCGCTATAAGAAATAATAATGATCATGTCTTTACTTTCGACGGTTCAATGTTAGGGATAA
>CAZTLZ010000229.1:0-4633 GCA_964614665.1 uncultured Maribacter sp. | reverse complement strand
AGTTATCAACGATATTAACATTGAAATACTCAGTGATGGAAATTTAATTTTAAACAATGAAAACGTTTTGCTTGATAATATTGCGAAAAAAGTCAAAGAACTTAATGTTGGTCTTGAACCCTATTTTATAAAAAACTATGTTTCTGCCAATATTTTATATGACGAAAACCAACTTGAATTAATTGAAAAGGTTCAGGTAGAACTGCAATATGTAGGTATTTCGAATATTGAGCATATCAGTAAAAGAACTTCTAGTGTGTTAGGGATTGAAGGTTTTAAACCAAGTTCATATAACGGCAAAACTGTAAATGGTGCCAAAGTCATAAGAAGAGAAAAAGTTTTAGAGCAAATGAATAATACTGATATTGATAATGCTCTATTAGAAATAGTTTGGATTGAAATAAAAAAGGAAAATCAAATTTGGTTAAATGGACAACCAATTGATTTAAGAGACATATCTTCAAAACTCCTTGAAAAAGACGATAACAAACTCGAAATTCAAATTTATTCGGCGGGAGTTCTTCACCAAAATTTCTTGAATCGTATTACTAAAGAAATCGAAAAGGTTGGCGTTCCCAGAATAAAAGTTTTTTCAGATCAATACATAGTACCCGAAAGTAACTATCAAGACGAAATTGAAATCGCTCCTGAAACAGTTATTCTGAAAACCAATAAAATTACTTTGAAGAATTCCTCCTTACAAGAAGGCGCCTCGAGAAAACTGATGGCCGAATACAACACCTTAGCAAAAAAGTACAATACAATGATATCCGAAAGCAATCACATTCAAATCAAAATGAAAGATGTGAAGCGATTGGAGTATATCTACGGTTTGATGTCAAATAAGCAGAAGGCTGATGCCGAGCCTTTTCCTGATTTTCCCGAGCCACCACCTCCACCGAAAGAACCAAAGGCACCAAAAGTCAAAAAAGGAATGAAAAGTGATATTCCACCAGTACCTCCCGTATCACCAGCACCAGACCTTGAAGAAATAGAGGAGGTCATAGAATTGGAAGAAGCGAAAATGCGAGAACAAGAAATTTTGCTGGAGAAAGAAGAAGCCATGTTGGAACAACAAGAGATTCTCCTGGAACAACAGGAAGAAAAAATGCATGAACAAGAAGTCAGAATTAAAGAACAAAATGCTAAGCTTAAAGAAATTGAAGAAGAAACAGAAAGGGTTTATCGCATAAAACAAGGGCTAGAAAGTTCTATTCCTGAACCTCCATCGCCACCAGATCCTCTCGAACCCTTAGATTACGTTATCTCCATGGCTAAAAAAGACGCCGTCTTCCATCTTGAAGGAAAAGAAATTTCCTCAGATGAGGCAATTGAAGCAATGAAAAAAAATAAAAGTCTAAATATAGATAGTAGTAGAAAAAATGGCGAAAAGCCTCTTGTGAAATTATCAACGGAGCCTTTTGTCTGGGAAAAATAAGTACGTTTCTTAAATAATAGCTAAAGCCTTCATACTGAAGGCTTTTTTTGTAACATATATATCATCAGCTATACTAATTGTATTTAAAAGAGAGTTACTCTTATATATCCCTTGGATAGAATCATTCATCAATCAAATCTATTATCATGCTTCAAAACTTCTTCATTCTTTGCTCAGGCTCTGATTCCTCAATTTTAAAAACATGTTCAGAAGGAGAACAAAACAAATATGCTGGTATCGGCGCGACGGTATTCTTCACGGCGGTCATGGCGTTTATTGCTAGTAGTTATGCCCTCTATACCGTGTTTGATAATCTCTTTACATCTATTTTCTTCGGGCTGATTTGGGGGCTTCTAATTTTCAATCTAGATCGCTTCATCGTCTCTACCATCAAAAAACGTGAAAGTTTCGGTAACGAATTTTTACAAGCCACACCCAGAATAGTGCTGGCAGTAATCATTGCCATCGTTATTTCAAAACCGCTGGAAATGAAGATTTTTGAAAAAGAAATCAATCAAGTCTTGTTGGAGGAAAAAAACGAGATGACCTTGGCCAACAAAGAACAATTGGCACTTCAATATACCCCATCAGTAGATAAATTAAATCAAGATATTGCCGCACTTAAAAATGAAATCACAACAAAGGAGGAAGAGACCAATGCCTTATATGATACTTATATTACCGAAGCCGAAGGAACAGCGGGTACCATGCTCTTGGGCAAAGGCCCGGTTTACGCCGAAAAACGAGAAAAGCATGATGCGGCCCTTGCCGAATTAAAGCAACTCAAAGAAGTCAATGCGGCCAAAATTATTGGAATCGAAACTCAGATTGCGGCATTAAATACAGAATATGCTGATGTGGTCAAAAATTCCCAGCCCATTATCGATGGTTTCGACGGGCTCATGGCACGCATCAATGCTCTTGAAAAATTACCCTGGCTACCTTCCTTTTTTATCTTTCTCTTGTTCTTAGCCATAGAAACATCACCCATTATTGCCAAGTTATTGGCTCCTAAGGGAGAATATGATGTAAAACTAGAAGATGAGGAAAGTACTATTAAGACTTGGGTAAAGCAAAAGGTACAGCAGAGAGAACAGGTATTGGCAACCGATACTTCCTTAAATGAGAAAATCTATACCGAGATAAAAGAGGAGGAAGCCGTTTATGCCTACAAAAAACAAAAGGCAGAAGAACTACTTAAATTACAAGCGGATGCCTTTCATGATCTGCAAATCAAAAGTTTGTAGCATAGCGTACGAATTAATAAAGGATAAATCTTTATTTCTTAAAGCTTCTCAGGGTCCAAGGTGACGTATTTAACCGTTTTCCTATTCCAGGTATATACAATATGTACTAAGCCCAATGCATCATCCTGTATCACTGTGGGATACGAGTATTCTTCACCTTCTTGATCCGTGTTCTCACGCATCGGTTCGAGATCCAATACGCGTTCCCAATCTTTTCCATCTTGTGAAATAGCAATGCTTAAAGGAACCCGATGCCCCCAGTTTTGGTCCGTCGGATTATAGACCAAGAGCTGTCTTCCATCTACCAAAGTGACTCCATCAATACCAGAATTCGGATTGGGCAGCATTGTTGCAGTCATTTTACTCCAGGTTTCTCCAAAGTCCTCGGACCAATTTTGGGCAATTACCCCGTTCTTGGTTCTACTTAATAGCTGCAGTTTTCCATTTCCATAATTCAGCACTACTGGTTGTATCGCACCAAACTCCTTCGGATCATTCAGTGATTTGGTCTTTGACCAAGTACGACCAAGATCACTACTATATTCTAAATGGATTTTCCACCCCTCGCCTTTAAGTTCCGTGCTCGATGGTGATACGATAGTACCGTCTTTCAATTGTATCGGCTGATTTTTAATAGGTCCCAGAATCGCATCTTGAAGTTTGACCGGTGCCGACCAGGTCTTTCCGTCATCCTCCGAGGTCATATACATACCCCACCATTCACTAGGGCTTGGTCCTACTTTATAGAATAAATGTAAAGGTTGATCCTCAGGCTTAAAAAGTACCGGATTCCAGCAGGGATATCGCATCCCGTTTTCTTGAATTCCATTAACAACCTCTATAGGTGTTGACCATTTTTTATCGGATTTTATTGAAACCCAAATACCAACGTCTTTATTCTTCTCTTTCGTCCCTCCAAACCAAGAAGCGACTACACTAGTATTGCTGATTTCAACAGTGGAAGCATGACATTCAGGGGTTGGAGCAGATTTCAACGCGTAAATGAATTCTTGATCGACCACCGCTGGATGGTCTAGTGGCACCACTCTTGGGACATTCCTTTTCTGGGCCAAACCATAAAAGGCGAACATGATGATCGGTAGTATGCTAAGTAATCGTTTCATATGGTCGATTTAAAATATTCGTTCCTGTTTTAGGCAAAACTCCTTCTGTATTCAGAAGGGGTTTTTCCCATAATGCTTTTGAAATAGTAGTTAAAATTGGCAAGGTTGTTATATCCGCTCTCAAAACAGATCTGTGTAATCTGCTTATCCGACTCGGCCAGTAATTTGGCCGCCATACCCACTCGCACCCGTTTTACGTATTCCATAAAAGTAAGATCGGTCTTTTTCTTAAAAAACCGACAGAATGAACTAGGTGCCATATTCAACAATGTCGCCGCCTTTTCAAGTTGTATGCCCTCATGGATATTCTGGAATACATATTCGTACACTTTATTGATTTTCTCAAGATTTTCAGAAAATGCCAGTGCCTGATCGATAGGGTTAGAAAGTATTTCACGTTCCTTTATTCCAAGTAACAAATTGAAAACCTTCAAAAGTTCAATATAATACTCCAATCCCTCCAAGTGAGTCATTTTTAGGAGTGTTTTCCTTAGCTTTTTAAAATCCCCTATTTTGAATCGTAATCCCCGCTGTGACTGTTTTAAAAGTTCCCGGACTTTTTCCAGCTCGGGCATTTTAAAAAAATCGGAATTCATAATATCCTCTGAAAAATGGGTGACAATGCAAAATGGTGGAGGCGTTTCTTCTGTCTCCACAAGCTCCCAACAGTGTGGAAGTTCGGGCCCCAATAAAACCAGATCCCCGCTTTCAAATCCTGAAATATTATCCCCTACTATTCTTCGACCGGAACCTGAAGCAATAAAATTGAGTTCAAAATTTCTATGTGAATGGATATTATCAACCGATTTCAATAGCAATTTTCG
>CAZTLZ010000228.1:0-4652 GCA_964614665.1 uncultured Maribacter sp. | reverse complement strand
ATACCACATTTTTATTACGTATATCAAAATTCAAAGTATGCACTTTGGTTTTTTGACCAAGAACCATTTTCAATTCATCTAAACGTTCTTGTCTTCTTCCACAAAGCACCAAATTGATTCCATTTTCTGCGAAACGCTCGGCAATGGCTTTTCCAATTCCACTTGTTGCCCCTGTAATCAATACTGTTTTACTCATATCTCTTTTCTATTTAGGGAACTTCTTCTCCCTGACTTGCTTCTAAAAGCATAAACCAATCCTGAAGTTCCAATTCTATTTTAATTGCCCTTAAAGCAGCAGCCAATCTACTTTTCGTTGCCGTGCCAACAACTGGATGAACCTTTGAAGGATGTTTTAAAATCCAAGCTAGTAATAGTTGATCGGCACTTGCATTATACTTTTCCATCAAAGAATCTACAACCTTTTGAATGCGTTTCACTTGTGAACTCTCTTCTTTAAAATATGATCCTAGAGGGCTCCATGACATCGCCATTCTCTTATTGGTTGTACAATCATCCAACACACCATCATACATAGCCTTGTTCGAGGTCAATGAGAATTCAACTTGATTGGCAGAAACAGGCACCAATGTTTCGAGCAATGCAATTTGAGAAGGCAAGAAATTCGAAACACCAAAATTCTTGATTTTACCTTCTTTTGTCAATCGTGAGATAGCCTCTGAAATCTCACCAGCTTCCATTAATGGACTCGGCCTATGCAATAGCAAAAGATCCAGATAATCTGTCTTTAAATTTTTCAAAGATTGTTCTACTGATTCTATAATGTAGTCTTGAGAATAATCATAATGCTTGACTTTATTGGAACGCACTTTCGTATCGAATTGAATACCACATTTGCTAATGAACTGCACATTTTCCCTTTTTATCGTACTATTCTTAAACCCTTTTCCGAAATCAGCCTCTGTAGTATAACCTCCATAAATGTCCGCGTGGTCAAAGGTCGTGATTCCTATATCAAGGCAAAATGATATTAAATCTGAAATTTCTTTAGTGCTGAATCCCTTCCCCCATTCACCCCAAGTCATTGCCCCAGCGATAATTTTAGAATATGTTGTGTTTTTAATCATAAGCAGTCGAAATTATAAAATAATACAATAAGAAGTCCTTACAAGCTGAAATCCTTTCCAGATTTCGGTCAGTCATTTATTGTGACTATATTTCACACTGGGATCTCTCCAATATGGAGATTCTCTAATTCTGTTAAAAGCAAATATCTTGTTGAAATTGTATTTTGGTTTATATGGATTGGAAATCCCTTAAAAACTTCATAAAAATCGGGGTTCAAAACAATTTTTAACCAATCATTAACAGCTAGGCAATGAATAAATTTTCAATTTGCAAACCTGATTAAATAACAACCAACCAATACCAAAATTTTTAAGGAATCTATGGAAGAAAATACTACTGTCGACATTAGTGCAGTAAACGATAAAATCGCTCAGGAAAGCGCTTTTATCGACTTGTTAATATTAGAGATGAACAAGGTCATTGTTGGCCAAAAACATATGGTAGAGCGATTGCTCATCGGACTCTTGGGTCAAGGCCATATACTTCTTGAAGGCGTACCTGGTTTAGCAAAGACACTTGCCATTAATACCCTTTCAAAAGCTGTTAAAGGAGAATTCAGCCGTATTCAGTTTACACCTGATTTGTTGCCCGCCGATGTTGTAGGTACCATGATTTATAATATGAAGGTCAATGACTTTTCTATCAAGAAAGGACCTATTTTCGCGAATTTCGTTCTTGCTGATGAAATTAATCGTGCTCCGGCAAAAGTACAATCGGCACTTCTTGAGGCCATGCAAGAAAAGCAAGTTACCATCGGTGACGAAACCTTTATATTAGACAAACCCTTTTTGGTTATGGCAACACAAAACCCTGTTGAGCAAGAGGGAACATACCCGTTACCTGAAGCTCAAGTAGATCGTTTTATGTTGAAAACTGTCATCGACTATCCGAAGATGAACGAGGAACAAATGATCATGCGTCAAAACCTGCTAGGTGCTTTTGAGGATGTAAAACCAGTTGTTACCTTGAAACAGATTTTGAGTGCACAACAAGCCGTGCGCGAGGTTTACATGGACGAAAAAATAGAAAAGTACATTTTGGATATTGTTTTCGCCACCCGATATCCTGAAAAATATAACCTCGGAAATTTAAAACCACTTATCAATTTCGGGGCTTCACCACGTGGAAGTATCAATCTTGGTAATGCTGCAAAATGCTATGCCTTTATCAAACGCAGAGGTTATGTAGTGCCAGAAGATGTCAGAGCGGTAGTACATGATGTTTTACGTCATAGAATTGGTATAACCTATGAAGCAGAGGCCGAAAATATTACTTCAGAGGAAATCATCAACCAGATTGTAAACGAAATCGAAGTACCTTAAAAACAGTTGGCAGTTGTAGTTGAATATCCCCCCTTTTGAAAAAGGGAACTAGAAACTGCTACCGAGTGCTGCTCACTGAACGAGATGGATACCAAAGAACTTCTTAAGAAAGTCCGTAAGATCGAAATCAAGACCAGGCGTCTTTCAGATCATATTTTTGGGGGTGAATATCATTCCACCTTCAAAGGTCGCGGCATGACTTTTAGTGAGGTTCGTCAATACCAGTTCGGAGATGATGTTAGAAGTATAGATTGGAACGTTACCGCAAGATATAATGAACCTTATGTAAAAGTTTTTGAGGAGGAGCGAGAACTCACGATGATGCTCATGGTAGATGTCAGTGGTTCTGAGCTCTTTGGCACTTCCAATCAGTTCAAGAAAGAAATCATTACAGAAATTTCGGCCACCTTGGCATTTTCTGCCCTTCAAAATAATGATAAGGCAGGCCTGATTCTTTTTTCTGACGAGGTTGAGCTTTTTATTCCCCCAAAAAAAGGAAAAAGTCATGTGCTGCGAATCATACGAGAATTATTAGAGTTCAAGCCAAAAAGCAATAAAACAGATATTGCCGAAGCATTGAAGTTCATGACCAGTGTAATGAAAAAGAAAGCAATCGTATTCGTGCTTTCCGATTTCATTTCGGAAGACTACGAAAGAACACTGAAAATTACGGGTAATAAACATGACGTAACCGGTATTCGGGTTTACGATCAGCGTGAAGAGCAAATTCCAAATTTAGGAATGGTGCAGATGCAGGATGCCGAAACCGGGAAAATCAAATTAGTAAATACTCAATCTAAAAGTGTACGCAGGTCTTATGGCAAGTACCATAATGAACGGGTAAATTATTTTAAAGAATCTTTTACCAAATCAGGTTGCGGTGTTCTAGATTGTAGGGTAGATGAGAGCTATGTGAAGAAATTGTTGGGCTATTTTAAGCGAAGAGGGTAATGAGAGTTATAAGTTATAAATTAAGAGTTACGAATTGTACGCCTTGCCTGAGGCGTCTTGTACTCTTACTCGTTATACTCGGTTTTTCCTTCTATGGCTTTTCGCAAACAAATTCTAAGGTTACTTCCGAAGTCGATACTACATTTATTAAAATCGGAGAGCAAATCAAGTTCAGGGTTATTGTAGAAGCAGACTCCATGGATCAGGTCGTTTTTCCGGAAGGGCAAACCTTTTCTCCTCTAGAAACCGTCGAGGCCTTTGCAACCGATACTACGCATAAGAATGATAGGTTGATGCTTGCCAAAACCTATGCTCTTACGCAATTCGATTCGGGTTCTTATAAACTTCCGGCTCAACGCATTGAAATTAATGGGCAAGGGTTTTTCACCGATTCACTTCAAATAAATGTAGCAACCGTACCGGTTGATACTTTGGCTCAAAAAATGTTCGATATCAAGCCCTTGATCGAAGTGGAAAGGAGTTATATCGATTGGTGGAAATGGCTTTTAGGCATTCTCGTAGTACTCTTGTTGATCGGTGGTCTTCTCTATTGGTTTGTGTTTCGCACTAAACCCTTGACCCAAGAGGAAAAAGAAGCATTGCTTCCGCCATATGACCGAGCGTTGATGGAATTGAAAAAGCTGGATAATTCCAAATACCTCATCCAGGATGAGTATAAGCAATACTACTCAGAACTTACTGATATTGTTCGTTCATATTTAGAAGAAGATGTCAACGTTACGGCCTTGGAAAGCACAACGGACCAATTAATCGAGAAATTGGAATTGTTGACCGACGCAGGAGAATTAGAACTTGATAAAGACACCATTTTACAATTCAAAAGAATACTACAAACAGCCGATTTGGTGAAGTTCGCCAAATCAAAACCAGACACTTCCGTGGCGGAACAGGACCGTAAGTCTATTGAGCAAATCGTAATCAAAACGCATGATGCACTTCCTGAACCTACCGAGGAAGAACTCATGCTACAAGCGGAATACCAAGAGGAATTGGACCGTAGAAAAGAAAAGAAAAAATTGATTATCGCAGTAGCAAGTTTTGTGGGCATTCTATTCTTATCGGCAGCAGCAGCCATCGGATATTATGGATGGGAATATTCCAAAGACACTGTTTTAGGGCATCCTACAAAAGAATTATTGGAAGGGGAATGGGTTTCAAGTTCTTATGGATATCCTCCGATAATGATTGAAACCCCTGAGGTATTGAAGCGAAAAAAAGCAAAAATCCCTATTGAGTTAAAAGATGCCATCAAAGAAATTCAGGCTTTTGAAT
>CAZTLZ010000227.1:0-4711 GCA_964614665.1 uncultured Maribacter sp. | reverse complement strand
AATGGCAAATCACAAGTCAGCATTAAAGAGAATCAGAAGAAACGAAGCGGTACGTTTACGTAATAGGTATCAGCACAAAACCACGCGTAATGCGATTAAAAAGTTGCGTGGTGAAGAGAAGAAGAAAGATGCAGAGGCTTTATTGCCAAGTGTTGTGAGTATGATCGACCGTTTGGCAAAGCGTAATATCATTCATGCCAACAAAGCTGCGAATTTAAAAAGCAAGCTGGCAAAGCACGTTGCGGCATTGTAAAAGCTAACTAACTCAGATTATTTTAAAAGCCCTCTTGAAAAAGAGGGTTTTTTTAGTGCCTAATTTCTCAAAATAGGTTGTCTTAATTTTATAAAACCAATAACAAAGCAAGCGTACATTGCACTGATTAATAAATAGTGTAATTGCTTCAAATTCAGTTCTTTGTAGAGCTCATAATTGTATTGACCTAAGAACATTATAACTGGAAAAGAACAATAGAAAATAAAATGACCTATGCTCAACCATATCAAAAGTTCATTTGAGTTTTGTAAGTTCATTTTAATTTCCTTGAAATATAGACCGATACAAATCAATAATAATAGAGATCCAATACAATAAGCAAAGGTTTGTGGAAAGATAAAGAAGTCTTCAAAAAATGTATTTAATAGAGAAGCTAACAAATAACAAATAACACCGATTAAGATGATTTTCTTATGACGATTTTTTCGATATGTTCTATAGTAGATAAAATAGAAATAATTGAAATAGATTAAATCATAAATATTGAAAATCAGATTGTTGGCGTTTGAAAATTCTTTTTCTGATATAATTTGAAAACTATCAAAATCGCTAATAAATAAACCTAGTAATTCTGACAATAGGGTATAACTGATTATGATGGGTAGGAACTTTAAAATCGTATTGAAATAAAAACGATATTTCTTGATGGATAGAAAAAGTACAGCAACGTAGAATATCATAAAGTAATTTCCTTTTAGATATTCTACCAGTGTTTGAATCATAAATTAGGCAATATTTTAGGAGCAAATATCAGAAGTTAATTACATCTTAATTTCTCATACTTTGATTAGAGCGGTATGTTAAATGACCGCCTTCTACATACAATGAAACCAATGCAAAATAAGGTGTACATGATTACAATTAACCCCTTGATTACAATTCTTAGATTATATGCCTGCCAAACTTCATAGTTCAGATAACCGGTTGTAAATACTATGGGGAAAAATAAGTGAAATACTGCCAAGCCAATTGATAACCAAAACATCAAATTGTAAATTTGACTTTTCCAATTAGATATAGAATTCAACTCTATCAGATATAATGCAATAAAAAATACAAGTATCCAACAAGCTATTGCATTTGCATAATATAGACTTACTAAAAATGGATTTTGAAATATCGCACTAATTACGTAGGTCATAAATGCTATGGTAGCGCCTATCAAAATCCAATTTTTAAATTTTTTGGATACGACTGCTTTCCAAAAAACATAATAAAAATATCCAAAGAAAATGACATCATAAAAGTTATAGATGATATCATTTGCCTGATTATAATCTTCTTTCGAGAAAAAAGAAAAATAATCAGTATATCTAATGAAGTAGCCTAATAGTTCGTTTAGCAGGGTATAAGCTATTATAATGGGGAGATACTTAAGTAGAGTATTAAAATATTTTTTGTAGGTAATCATGGAAATTAACCATGTAATTCCATAAATCCATAAAAATTGTACTTGGTCTAGCAAAATTATCTAGATATGACGATATTAAAAATCTCCAAAAGGTGGTGGTCCACTGCCAGATCTATTCAGTATCAAGCTGGTATTGGCATATAGTGAAGTATTGAATGAGGGTACAAGACTTGCTTCTGATTTTTCAGAACCATCATTCAATACTGTTCCTCTATTCTTAATCAATTTAGCCTTTCCGTTATCACCAATATAAAACCCGAAATTACCGCCATCAGCTGCCATTGTGGGCAATAAGAAAATTGAATTCTGTCTTGGGTGTACAACATCTTTACCATCTGGAAATTTTTTCTCATTAGGGTGGTTGGCAAAATACATTCTTAGTGTGGTAACTTTTTTGACACCTGCATTTTCGGCTTCTCTATCCACATAGGCTATATAATCCTTGATCATTTGATAATCGAAATCTACAAAGCGTGCTGGGTCAAATTTTTCCGACGGAGCACGTTGTTTCGTCTCAAATTCAACTATTGCAGGAATTCGATAATTTGTATAATTATCATAAATAGCACTAGCCTCTTTTATTGAAATAATATTCTTAGGTGCTTCAATTTCTTTGCCTATTCCTGGTTTCTCTTCCTGTTGAGGCTTTTCTTTAGGAGTTTCATTACAGCTTATAAGTACTGAAACCAGTGTGGCAAGCACAGTGACATTGCGCAATAGTTGCTTTGCGTATTTCATAATTCATAGTTTTTCGGTTAATGTATGTCGCAAGAACAGCGGGGGGAGAAAGTTTTCTTGCGTCATAAAGATATTTGAAAATATGAGGAATCGGTAAATCTTTAGAATTATTTTTTGTTCATCTGAAAAACTGGCACAAAAAAAATCCCAATAATCTAATGATCAGTGGGATTATAATTTTGTTCGAATGAACTTCTATTGATTCATTGTCATCAAGAATTCTTCATTATTCTTTGTCTGCTTAAAGCGCTGTTCAATGAACTCCATCGCTTCCACAGGGTTCATGTCGGCAAGATACTTTCGCATGATCCACATGCGTTGAATAATATCTTTATCCAATAACAGATCATCTCTACGGGTACTTGAAGATGTGAGATCGATAGCTGGAAAGATTCTGCGGTTGGATATTTTACGATCCAACTGGAGTTCCATATTACCAGTACCTTTAAATTCTTCAAAAATAACCTCGTCCATTTTTGATCCGGTATCGGTTAAGGCCGTAGCAATAATCGATAAAGATCCACCGCCTTCAATATTTCTGGCCGCACCAAAGAAACGTTTTGGTTTGTGCAATGCATTGGCATCAACACCACCACTCAGTACTTTACCTGAAGCAGGTTGCACAGTATTATATGCACGAGCCAATCGTGTGATCGAATCTAATAGAATGACAACATCATGGCCGCACTCTACCAAACGTTTGGCTTTTTCAAGTACAATGTTTGCCACGCGTACATGCTCAGTGGCTTCCTTATCGAAAGTAGAGGCAACAACCTCACCTTGCACATTTCGCTGCATGTCGGTAACCTCTTCAGGTCGTTCATCGATCAAAAGAATAATCTGATAAACTTCAGGATGATTGGCCGCAATTCCATTGGCAATATCCTTTAACAGCATCGTCTTACCTGTTTTAGGTTGCGATACGATCATACCTCTTTGCCCTTTTCCGATAGGGGAGAACAAATCGATAATTCGTGTTGATATGGTACTTTGACGTTCTGCTAGATTAAATTTTTCATTTGGGAATAACGGAGTCAAATGCTCAAAAGAAACACGATCACGAACAATTTGTGGATCGATTCCGTTGATTTTATTCACCTTGATCAATGGAAAATATTTTTCTCCTTCTTTAGGTGGACGTACATTTCCTAAAACAGTATCTCCTGTCTTTAAACCGAATAACCGAATTTGCGATTGTGAAACATAAATATCGTCAGGTGATGACAAGTAATTGTAATCTGAGGATCGCAAGAAACCATAACCATCTTGCATAATGTCTAATACACCTTCGCTTTCGATAATACTATCGAATTCGAATTCTGGTTCTTTATAACGGTTTTTAAGGTCTTTATCAAAATTACTCTTATCATATGAGGTCTTCTGATGTTGTTTTTTTCCGTTTTGATTATGTTGATTGCTTTGATTCTTATGGTGCGGATTGTTCTTTTGATGATCACGCTTGCCTTGACCACTGTTTTGGTTTTGTGGGCGTGGACGAGGTCTTGGTCTTTTTTCTTCTTTTGTTTCAGTTTTAGCAGGTGCGCCTTCTGAAACTTTAGGAGCTTCGCTAACCTTGGCTTCATCTTTAACCACTTTTTGGGTTGATTCCGTCTTTGGTGTCGCCTTACTAGCTGTTTTGGCAGGGGTTGCTGCAACAGCGGCTTTTGGGTTTGACGCTTGAACGTCAAGAATTTGGTATACCAGATCCAACTTTTTCTGGGTCTTGTATTTGGGTACATTCAATCCTTTTGCTATTTCCTGAAGCTCAGGCAGCTTTTTTGATTTTAAATCTGAAATCTCAAACATTAAATAATGGTATAAATTAGAAGTCTTTCGTAATTGATAAGAAGTATATTGTTATTTGGGTATTACATGGGAAAGATGTTCCCTTGGGATAAGTACTATAACTAATAACGGCACAATATTACAAATTATTTTCAATAAAGGCCTTATATTTTTTAAAAAGACACGTATTTTTGCCCTTCAAATCGTTTGAAAAGCAATGATTCAAAGAATTCAATCCATATACTTGCTTATTGTAGCCCTTTTGAGCGGTATTGGACCACTTGTGGCCTATTTGTGGTTGGATGCTGAAGGAGTGGAGGTTTTTGCCCAAAATGAACTTTGGATTTCTATTGCATTTTACGCCTCTGCAGCTTTGGCGTTACTAACAATATTTTTATACAAAAACAGACAAAATCAATTTGTGGTAAACAGATTGAATATGATATTAAATCTTTTTTTACTAGGATTTTTCGTTTACCGATCGCTAAACTTATCCGGAGAGA
>CAZTLZ010000226.1:0-4744 GCA_964614665.1 uncultured Maribacter sp. | reverse complement strand
AACACAATACTTCCATCTTTACGGGCACTGGCAAAAAGAGCTGCATTGTCGATCACAAAATTCAATTCTTGTAATTCCCGTAGCGATTTTTCCTTTTCCGTGAGTAGTGTTTCAATTTTTTTGGCATTGTCATCAGATTCTCTTTGGCTTTGCATCAAAGTAGAGATGGTCTTACGAATCTGTACCGATAGGGGCTTAAAAATAAAGAGCATTTCCAAGAGCAAGATCAAAAGTGAAAAGGCCAATAGCAGGTATTCTTTTTGTTTTAAATTTTGAAGCTTGGCATTGCTGCGTTCATCATATTTGTTCACTATATTGTCCATCAGACGTAGAAAGGAACGCTCGTTACCAAGAAGAATGGCTTTCTGTTTGTCGAAATCATTTTCTGCTATTTTTTCTGAGGATAATATGGTTTCGGCAGCTCTAACCATTGCCTGGTGATGTGAATCTAAATTTTGAAAAAGGTTAAGAATCTCTGTATCATTCTCGGATGGAAGGTTCATGGCTTCGTCTCCCAATTGAAGTCCTTTGTGGGATGCTTTCCAAATAGATAGGGTTTGTTCTATTTCAGAAATAATTTGCTTTTTTCCCTTAGGTGAAGAAGCGTCATTAAGCAGCAAGACTTCTTTTACCAACTTCTGACTGAATGCACGTTGTCGACCAGCCACATTAATAACACGGGAATCGCTTAATTGGGAGTTTAAATGTGTTTGGATTAATATCTGGGCAATAATTATGGTTAAAGCGATGCCTGCCAAGGCCAAAAGGTACCATTTTCGAATCCTAATGAAGGTCGTGCTATCCAATGAATTTTGAAGGTTGCTTTTTGGCATGGTTGTTTTGCTTTCTAAGGGTTGGTACTACTCACCAATCGCTTTGGATACTAATCGAATCGACTCTTTTGAAAGGGGCAGTTTCAAGGCGGCTTCATGGCCTTTATCAGACATTTTTCGCCATGTTTTTTGTACGATGTCTATCGTTTTGTCCTCAGGATGTTTTGCGGCGAAAGGTTCAAAATAATGCTCTAGGAATACCAAACAAATGACATCTTCCAGAATTTGGGTTTCAGCATTCTTTTTCAACTGCTTTTTCTCCAGTAGAAATTGAACCTTTTTTATGAGTTCTTCGGAATATCCGACTTCTTCTAAAATTTCCTTTGCTTCTTTCGCATGGAACTTTTTTAGGGCCTGTCGCCATCGTAAATACCCTTCTCGATTCATTTCATAAGAATCACGGGCAATTTCCCAACGACGGATATGTTGACAACGGGCTGTTAGCTGTAGTGCTTCAGAAGCATCTTGGGCAAATGAATTCAACTGTTCGGTCATCCGATGTGCATATAATAATTCTTTCGAATAGGGCTGACCCTGAAACATTTCAGTATTTGGATCTTCTTTATTCGCAGCATCAAAAAGTTGAAATGCATGTTGTAATTTATCCGATAATGGCATAAGAATTGATTTTATCCAAAACTATTCAGAAAAGCCTACATATACAACGCCATCTTCGACTTTAACGGGATAGGTGGCAATTGCATCTAAATCACCGTTTAAATGTTTTCCTGTATTTAGGGAAAAGTTGTTTTTATGCAAGGGACAGGCAACTTTTGGTTCTAAGTTTTCATCACCTATCATTCCGCGGGATAAAACCATTTCCATTTTGTGGGGACACAAGTTTTGACAGGCGTACCACGTGCCTTCCCGTGTAAAGTTGAACACGGCGATTTGCTTTTCTTTATATTTGATACAAGCACCTCCGTTTTTAGGAAATTTAGAAACTGAAGCAGCTTTGAACCAAACTTTTACATCTTCTGCGGTAACGGTTTCATATGAATTTAATCCCAATGTTGTCATTTTTTTAATTTTTCGATTCGAACTTTATATTTCAATCCTTACACTTTCATCAAGCCCATTCTTTTGGCATTTTTTGTTCCCTTAGTGAGACGAACTCAATATTATTATCAGTCTCTTCAGAGTTTACGTAGTGGGTGTAGCGCTCACGTATTTCAGGAGTTTCTACTGCCTCTTTCCATTCACATTTATAGGAATCTACCAAAGCTTGCATCTCGGCGTCCAATTCATCAACAATTCCTAGGGAGTCATTGATAATCACATTTTGCAAATATGTAATGCCACCTTCTAATTTTTCTAACCAAGGAGCGGTACGTTGCAATGGGAGTGCTGTTTTAATGTAGAACATGATAAAACGGTCCACGTATTTTATTGCGGTTGACTTGTCTACTTTTTCTGCAAGAAGTATTGCATGTTTCGGATTTGCCCCACCATTTCCACCGACATAAACATTCCAACCACCTTCTACAGCGATAAATCCAAAATCCTTACCACGCGCTTCCGCACATTCACGAATACAACCTGATACGCCCCCTTTAAATTTATGTGGGGAACGAATGCCCTTATAACGGTTTTCGATTTCGATAGCGAAGCTAACGCTTTCGTCCATTCCGTAACGACACCATGTGGACCCTACACAACTTTTTACCGTACGAAGCGATTTTCCATAGGCCTGTCCTGTTTCAAAACCTTCTTTGATCAGTTCTTCCCAGATAAGGGGAAGCTCATGCAACTTTGCCCCGAACATATCAATACGTTGCCCACCGGTAATTTTGGTATATAAATCATATTTCTGGGCAATCCTACCCATTGCCATAAGTTGTTTCGGGGTGATTTCGCCACCTGCAACCCTTGGTACCACAGAATAGGTTCCGTTGCGTTGTATGTTTGCTAAATAGCGGTCGTTGGTATCTTGAATCGTATTTTGTTTGTTGGCCGTTTCATTGTAAATACTTGCGAAGATCGCTGCAACGGCAGGCTTACAAACTTCACAGCCATGACCTTTTCCAACCGAATCAAGAAGTTCATCATAATCTTTGATACCTCGTAGTTTTACAATATCAAAAAGTTCTTGACGCGAATATTCGAAGTGCTCGCATATCTGAACCTTTACGGTTTTTCCTAAGGTCTTTAGGCTTTCGGTGATAAGGTCCGCCACCATAGGTTTACAGCCTCCGCATCCAGTAGCTGCCTTTGTAGCTTTGGCAACTGCTTTAAGATTTTCATTACCATCTTCTAATACGGAACAACAAATGGCACCTTTGGTAACTGCTTCGCATGAACAGACAACGGCGGTATCGGGTAAGTCCATGGCACTCCCGAAGGAAGCGCCTCCTTCACCACGACTTCCAATAATTAAGGCTTCCGGATTTTCAGGTAGCGGCATCTCATTTTGGTACATCTGTAGTAACATATTGTAATCATCAGCTTCTCCTACCAAAATCCCGCCCAACAACTTTTTACCGTCATGGCTTACATTAATCCGTTTGTATAGACTCTCCGTTTTATTTTCAAAAATGATGGAGTGGCCTTTATCCGCAGGCATAAATGGCGTGCCGAAACTGGCAACATCAACACCAATCAGTTTTAACTTCGTAGACATATCAATCTCTTGGGCCATGGTAGTTTCCTCTTTCCCCAGAATTTGATCTAGGGCGACTTGCGCCATTTCATAGCCAGGGGCTACCAACCCGTAAATCATTTGATTGTATAGGGCAACCTCTCCAATGGCAAGAATATTTGGATCTGAGGTTTCCATTTTATTATTGACTACAATACCACCACGAGTGCCCATTTCTAGCCCAGCAGTTTTTCCAAGCTCATCTCGGGGTCGGATACCTGCTGAAATTACCAACATGTCCACGTTCAAGGTATCATCTTCGCCAAATTCCATTCCTGTGATTTTTCCATTTCCTAGTATCTGGTTGGTGGCTTTGCTTAAATGAATATTAATCCCCATTGATTCCAATTTCACCTGTAGCACTTTGCTACTTCTACTATCTAGCTGTCGGGGCATTAGCTTTGGGGCAAACTCCACTACATGGGGTTCAAGACCCATGTCCATGACAGCCTTTGCCGCTTCCAATCCCAAAAGGCCCCCACCCAGAATGGCGGCTTTTCCTCCTTTTACGGTACCTGCATAGGCCAAAGTCTCCTCTAAATCTTCAATGGTGCGGTATACAAACACTCCTTTTTTCTCTACGCCGCGAATTGGGGGTACAAAAGGAACAGAGCCTGTTGCCAATATCAAGTGGTCATAGGCGAAGGTTCTATCTTTGGAGGTATTAATGTTTTTTTTGTTTCTGTCGATTTCTGAAACTCTTTCGTCCGTATGGAGTTCAATTTGATTTTTTTCATACCAACTTCTGGGTGCCAGACTTAAGCGTTCTGCATCGCCATCTTCGAAAAATTCACTGAGATGCACACGGTCATAGGCTACACGGGGTTCTTCTCCGAAAACTATGAGTTTATATTTTGAGGAATCAGCCTGTGCTACAAATTTCTCACAGAATTTATAACCCACCATTCCATTTCCGACTACGATAATAGTTTGCATTTGCTTTGATTTAAAAAACAAAATTAAGTATAAATACGTATTTTATGTATAATTATATGAAAATAAATACGTACTCTTGTTGTGAATTTGACAATTGAATCCTTAAAAAGCATCGGCATGAAGCAGAATAAAAAGCCAAGAGTAAGTTTAGTAGGAGCAGGACCAGGGAGTGAAGACCTTATAACAATTAGGGGTCTGCGAGCTTTGCAATCTGCGGATATCATATTATATGATGCTTTGGTCACCAAGGAGCTATTGAATCAGGTTGAAAATGATATACCCAAAATATACGTAGGTAAAAGGTGTGGTCAACATTCTTTTACTCAAGATGATATCA
>CAZTLZ010000225.1:0-4783 GCA_964614665.1 uncultured Maribacter sp. | reverse complement strand
TCCGCTTGACTCTCTACAATATCCGTACAGTCTTCCGCCTTACCTCCATCGGTAATGTTCCACCCAAAATCGTCAATCAATTTTTGACGAGCTGCTTCAGAAAAACAGTATTGGCTATTGCCGCCGTCAAAGGTTATTCCGCTTTGTACTTGTTGAGTGCTCCAGCCAATGAGAGTATTGTCATAATTTTGTGTGGAGATGCCGGCTAAGAAGAACATATTGTCCATATTGGTGACAGAACTTACATCCCAACTGCCGAGGTCTTGATCAAAGACTGGGGTCTCTGCCAAAATACCTCCCATATTAATCACCGAGCTTGTGTCCCAACCACTAATATCCTGATTAAAGGCAGTTGCAGCCCAGAACATTCCTGCCATATTCTGTACCGAACTTGTATTCCAACTACTTATATCTTGATTAAACGCGTTAGCAAAAGCGAATACACTATCCATATTCTCAACTGAACTGGTATCCCAATTAGCAATGTCTCCATTAAAAGCAATCGTTTCAACAAACATTCCCGCCATATCCTTCACCGAACTGGTGTCCCAACTACCGATATCTTGATTAAAGGAGCTCGTGCCTAGAAACATTCTATGCATATCAATCACCGAACTAGTGTTCCAACCACCTATGTCTTGGTTAAAAGCAAAGGTAAAGGCAAACATCTCTCTCATGTTTATTACCGAACTAGTATCCCAATTGCCAATATCTTGGTCAAATGCCACAGCATCATAGAACATTTCAGACATATCCGTTACCGAACCAGTGTCCCAATTACTTATGTTTTGATTAAACAATTGCGCGCTATCGAACATTGATTTCATGTCAATAACATTGCTCACATCCCACTGATTAAAAGAGTTGTTTCCGATTAATTTGACACAATTGTAAAACATGGATTTTAACGAAAGAACATTAGTCAAGTCAGGGGTATCGGTTGCTGAAACATCTAGATTCCTACAATTTCGGAAAGCATCTTCCATACTTACCCATTCATTACTACCCCATTGGTCAACAGAAACTAGTTTTTCATGGTCAGGACCATTATTAAAATAAATTCTTGGAAAATCACCTGAAATAGAAACTTGATACGTACCTGGAACATCATAGGAATGAGTAATATCACCAGATACATCAATATCAGAAGTACCATCCCCCCATTGTATGGTATAGTTATAAATTTCACCAGAAAAAGTAGGGATCGTTATCTGACTATCTTCTGAAATACCAGGGTTATCTGTTTTCCAAGTAGTAACGAATGCTCTTTGTTGCGAATTACCGGGTACTACTGTAACCATTACATCATCAAAGGAATTGTCATTATCATCATCTATCACGGTTAACCTAAAAACGTATTCTCCAACAATCAGGTTGCTCACAACTAGGTCTGGCATAGCAACACCCGACAATTCTGCTGTATTCGGTCCGCTTTCCTGAGTCCATAAATAGGTAACGTTGCCACCATCAGGGTCACTACCCGTTCCATTTAAAGTTACTGTGTCCTCCGAGCTTTCAACATCGTCTCCTGCATTGACAAATGGTGTGCCCCCACCTCCGGTCTGTACCTCCAGAACAACCTCATCAAAAGCAACATCTCCTTCGTCATCGATAGCCGTTAGCCTAAATACATAAGAACCAACTGAAAAACCAGTGGCCGTAAGATCTGCTGTATTCTCACCGCTAAGAATAGCATCATTGGGCCCACTGATTTGAGACCATTCGTATGATATTATGACACCCCCGTCCGGGTCGTTTGCTGACCCATTGAATATGGCGCTAGTGGTCGCAGGAAGCTTAATAAGTTGATTGTCTCCAGCTAAAACGACAGGTACCGTATCTAAGCAATTTTCACCACCATCAGAGATATTCCATCCATGGTTGTTAATTAAGCTTTGTCTGGCAACTGCACCTAAACAATACTGACTGTTTCCTGCATCGAAAGGAACATTATATCTTACGTTTGGTAATTCACTCCACCCGATCAAAGTTTTGTCATAATTCTCTGTCGATAATGCTGCACCTTCAAACATCTCCCCCATGTCGTAGACCATACCAATATTCCAATTGCTCAAATCTTGATTGAAGTTAGTTGCACCGTAAAATGCACTATACATATATTCAATGTTTTCTACATTCCATTGACCAATATCTTGATTGAAAGCGGTAGCGTTTCGAAATAGATAACCAATACTTCTCAAACCATCTACCTGCCAACTACTAATATCTTGATTAAACATTGAAGCGTTTTGAAACATGCCAAAAATACCGAGTGCGCTCGCAAAATTCCAATCTCCAATGTCTTGATTAAATGTAGAAGCTCCGTCGAACATCCCACTAAAATATACTCCATTGCCTACATCCCAATTGGAAATATTAGCATTGAATAGTTCAGCATTACTAAAAACATAACTAAAATGAGTAACTTGACTTACGTTCCAATCATTGAAATTAATATTCCCTTGAAGGTTTTCACAGTGTGAAAACATTTCTGTCAACGTAGTAACTAGATTTAAATCGGGAATATCTTGAGCAATAACGTCTAAGTTTTCACAACCTTGAAAAGCCCTTTCCATACTTAACCATTCAATATCACCCCATTGGTCAACTGAAACTAGCTTTTCTCGGTCACTACCGTAATTGAAATAAATTCTTGGAAAATCTCCTGAAATAGAAACCTGATAGGTGCCTGGAGTTTCATAGTAATGTGAAATATTAGCTGTAGCTCCCTCATCAAACGTGCCGTCACCCCATTCAACTTTATAATTATATCCTCCGCCGAAGGTGGGAATGGTTATACGCGTTTCATGCTGATATTGTATATCTGTTCGCCATGTGGTCACAAAAGGTTTCAATGGACAATTGGTTGCAGCCCCCCCCAAGTCGCTTGGTGGTTCATTCGTGTTGGTCACAAAAACCTTATCCAGTTCAGCCCCCGCTTCATGAACGGCAAACTCTAGTGTATTTTCCCCCTCAAGCAAATCAAATACAACCATTACTTGGTTATTATTTGAATCAGATACCTGATTCCAATTAAACTCGGAACTTCCAGAAATTGAACCCCATAAATTCCAAGCTCCCCCATTTGCCCTCACCCAAAAACTATTGGCACTTTGGTCAGAAGATCTTGATCTTCCATAGACTTTATACATTCCAGCTTCTGCATTGAATTTAAATAATAGTATCGAGTCCGAATCCACAGGCGGATTATCGAAACTGTCCGCATTAGACAATAAGCTTTGACCTTTGGAAGCACTTTGACTTTGGGCCAGCACCCATAGGGCTCCATACTCGGCACACTCCGCCTCCAACCATATGGAATTGGTAGAAATCGGGCACTTTTGACCTCTATCGGCAATGCTCCAGCCATAATTCGAAATCAAAATTTGTCTTGCGTCCGCTCCTAAACAATACCTACTATTACCACCGCCAAAATTAACCCCACTTTGGATATCAACTTGATTTGCCCAGCCCATTAAAGTAGCATCATAATTTTCAAGAGATAATACGACATCATAAAACATTGTTGCCATATTGGATACATTGCTAATATTCCAATTTGATAAATCTTGGTCGAATTTTATCGCTTTAGCGAACATGGAGGTCATTTCTTCCACTTTTGACGTATTCCATTGACCTAAACTTTGATTAAATTCTTTGGCACCCGCGAACATGGAAGACATGTTAATCACGTTACCAACATTCCAGTTAGAAATATCTTGATTGAACTTATTAGTACCATTGAACATTTCGTTCATATACTTAACCTTGCTTACGTCCCAATTACCTATGTCCTGATTGAAGTAGTATGCGTAAAGGAACATCCCTCTCGCATTCTCAAGCTTTGAAATATCCCAATTTGAAATATCCTGATTGAATATAGTACCCAAAAACATATCGCTCATATCAGTAACGTTGCTGACATTCCATTCCCCAATTGTTCCATTAAATGACGAACCTAAGAACATTGCTGACATATTCGATACCTTACTAACATCCCATGAAGAAATATTTATATTGGAAATATTTGCACCTTGAAAAAGATGTGACATATGCTCAACACTACTTGTGTCCCAATTATTAAAAGACTCGTTGCCTAACATACTGTAGTTACCTGCAAACATATATGCCATGGAAACAACCTTGTTTAGATCCGGAATATCATTAGTTGTTATGTCCAGATATTCGCATCCATAAAATGCGTTTTCCATGGATGTCCAACTTTGATTACCCCATTGTTTAACTTGTAAAATCTTTCGATTATCTCCTGAATTATTGAAATAAATTCTTGGAAAAAGCCCTGAGATCGTTACTTGATAAATTCCTGGAGAATCATACGTATGTGTAATGTTTCCTGAAATGCCGTTATCTGAAGACCCATCACCCCATTCAATTGTATAATCATAAATTTCCCCTGGAAAGGTTGGAATGGTAATTTGGTTATCTTCCGAAGTTCCATCATTATCTGTCTTCCAGGCTGTAACAAAACTGTCCACATCGGGTGCACAATTAAGTCCTGAATCTTTAATTGTCCAACCATACGAATCAATAAGGTTTTGTCTCTCTATTTCAGCTGTACAGTATTTACTGATACCTGCATCAAAAACAACACCATTCTTAAGGTTTTGCTGACTACCCCATCCAGTTAAAATTGCATCATAGTTTTCTAATGAAAGGGAAATGCCTGCAAACATTTTATCCATATTTTGCACGTTCGACACATTCCATCCTCCTAAATCTTGATTAAAATTCAACACCCCTTGAAAGATTCCCGACATATCCA
>CAZTLZ010000224.1:0-4798 GCA_964614665.1 uncultured Maribacter sp. | reverse complement strand
CGAGGTGGACATCGGTGATACATGGCAAAATAAATATGCCGGCAAATTAAGTACCAAGAACACTTGGACCTTAAAAGCTATCACAAAAAATGATGATTTAGTTATTTCGGGAAATGCAGAAGTAACGATGGCCATTGAAGATCCAGGAACCAAAATGAATTTAAAAGGTTCTCAAAGTACAGAAATAACCGCTAATCATAAAAATGGGTTTATCAGGTTGATGAAAGTTGTAAGTGAAGCCTCAGGCATATCGACTATGACACATATCGGTACTCAAGAAATACCAACCACTATCACATCTACCATATCTTACGAATTAATAGAATAAAATAGACATGTTCAACAAAGTTTTTAAACTGATAATTGCAGGACTTATTATTGCCTACGCCGGCTACCAATTTTATGAGGGAAATATAGGAAACGGCATTTTTTTAATTTTGCTATCCCTGATATTCATTTTTCTCTATTTTAGAAATGAAATTATTTTACTCGCTTTCCTAAGGATGCGAAAGCAAGATTTAGAGGGCACTCAAAAGTGGCTAAGCAAAATAAAGAATCCGGAAACAGCATTAACTACGAAACAGCAGGGATATTACAATTACCTGCACGGTATCATTTTCTCCCAAACCAATTTAACACAGGCAGAAAAGTACTTCAAAAAAGCATTGAAGTTAGGTTTAACGATGGATTATGATGTAGCGATGGCCAAACTTAGTCTGGCCGGCATAGCCATGCAAAAAAGACGAAAGAGGGAAGCCACAATGTTATTGTCAGAAGCCAAAAAGTTGGACAAGAACAATATGTTGACCGATCAAATCAAGATGATGCAACAACAGATGAAGAAGATTTAATCGGCGTTTGTACTATGGTGTTGTCGTTTCCTTATAATACCCTTTATTCGGAATTTCAATCATATACTTCTTTCTCGAAGCATTGTTCAAATGTGGTTCACGTAACCAAGGGTTGTGCCGTTTTAAAACCTTATAGTTGATTTCATACTGTTTTGCAAAAGTCGCAAAATCGGTTATTGGACTGTCCACTTCTACCGTGAATGTAGGTACTGCGGCATATAAATCTTCTTTCTCGATATCAAATCCGTATTTATCAGGATTACCTACAATTTCTTTGATAGCCATGATTCGAAATACATATCGACCGGTCTCGCTACCCAATAACAAATCATAGTAGTCAGATACTTTTTGCGTACGTAGGTATTTATCAACCGACCCCGTACCTGTATTATAAGCTGCGGCGGCAAGTGTCCAGTTCCCATACTTTTTCCTATACTTTTTTAAATATTTACAGGCGACCTCTGTAGATTTTTGAAGATGATACCGTTCATCTACATTCTTGTTGATTTCCAATCCGTATTGTTGACCGGTGGCCTTCATGATCTGCCAAAAACCCGTAGCGCGGGCCGATGAAACTACATTTTCAAGTCCGCTTTCGGCTACAGCAAGATATTTGAAATCATCAGGTACCCCATTTTTTGCTAAAATGGGCTCAATGACAGGAAAGTACTTATGGGCCCGCTTCATCAATAGCAGCGCATTAGACTGCCAATACGTATTGACCAAAAACTCACGATCGACCCGCTCCATGATTTCAGGATCGTCTTGTGGTACTTTCTCACCAGCAAAGTTCAAATCTTCAGGAATGTCAATCGGCGAAATTCTGTAGCCTTCGGCCACATTCTTTTCGGATATCTCTTCCTTTAAATGAATCAGCTCATTCTTGCTTTGTACGGCAAAGATCAATGTGCTGATAACGAAAATGACCCCTATGGCCATTAACAAGTTCTTTAAAATCTTCATAGTTTGGACTAATTTGGTTCTTCAAATGTATAGATACAACTCACTTATTGCAAAATAATTGTGGGCAAGTTCTCATTAAACCACTTTGCACGGTGAATAATCATGGTATGGGTTCCATTTTTTACAGGGATACAATCCTCAATATTCTTAATTGGGAAAACACTGTCTTTTTCACCATGAATATGTACCAAGCAATCTGGGCAGTAACCTTGTTTCCAATTTACGATTTGGTCAATACTCCAATCAAGATAATTTTTGTCCCTCAAGGAAAGGTATTCCTCATACAAGGCCAAGCGGTTTGTAATAGTTTCGCCAAATGCATATTTAGCTAAAAGTTCTACGTTGTTAACGATACCTGTAGGTAATAACTTATGCACTTTAGTGTACTTTGCGAACAACATTTTTTTTGGCAATTCAGATTCGTGCTTTACACTAGAAACGACTATCACCTTTTTTACCGAAGTGTGTTTCGCCATTTCCTGAACCAACATCCCTCCGAATGAAACGCCCACCAAGACCGAATTCTCATGGTGAATTCTCTGGCACATTTCAGAGGCATAGTCCGAAAGGCTCATATTCTTTTTAGGCACGAACCACTCTAAAAGGTGCTGTTCAAATTGCTCTTCAGGAAGCTTGATATGTCTGAATATGGATGGATTTGCCGCCATTCCCGGCATAAAATATACATGCGTCTTGTTGTGGACCATAAGGGCTTAGCTCTGTATTTTCTAGGAAATTCGCATTTTTTTTACTAATTTCGTAAACTGCTCTGAAAAAGTGACTTTGTTTTGATAATTCATAGTAAAAGTATGTAAAATTACGGACTGAGAACCCCGTAATTTTTTGTCTTGAACCAATATTAAAATCAAACTATATGAATGAAGTAGAAATTAAGGACAACAGTTTCTTGCGACAATTTGAGACTAATGTTCAAGGACATCTAGCTAAGATTGAATATTCGTCGCAAGAACGTAAGGTTTTTTTAACCAAACTTATTATCCCCGAAGCTATTACAAAAGAAGGTTTTAGAGAAGATTTTATTAAATCAGTTCTACACCACATTCAAGAAAAAAATCAAAGAGTAGTGCCAACCAGTCCCCAAATAGCAGGGTTTTTACGAAAAAACAGACAGTACAAAGAAATGTTGCCCGTAGGCATTCGAATCTAGTTCATTGTACGATAAAATTTAAAAATCCCGCCTAGAGCGGGATTTTTTATATCTAATTTCCAACCTAGAAATCCGTTTAAACCTCAACTGTATTTTTTACAAAATCAAACCTTACCAAACCGTCAACATCAATTTCAGTCAAAGTCACCTGATGTAGCGTATTGACCAACTCAGGATTCCAAGGAGCTTTTACTTTTACATAGTTTTCGCTAAACCCGTGAATAAATCCAAGCTTATTCTCTCCTTCAAATAATATTGTTCTTCTTGAACCCAATTGGCTTTCGTAAAAAGCCCTTCGCTTCTTGACCGAAAGCGCTCGAAGCATTTTACTTCTCTTGTTTCGAACATTCTTAGGGACTACCCCTTCCATGTTCACAGCTGCCGTATTATCGCGTTCTGAATAAGTGAATACATGCAAATAGGAGATATCAAGTTCATTTAAAAAATGATATGTTTCCAAAAAGTATTCATCCGTTTCCCCGGGAAAACCAACAATGACATCGACCCCGATACAAGCGTCTGGCATAGTTTCTCGAATTCTTTTAATCCTATCAACATACAAATCACTCATGTAACGACGTCGCATGAGTTTCAAGATTTTATCGGAACCACTTTGTAGGGGGACATGAAAATGGGGTACAAAAGAATCACTTTGCGCAACAAAATCAATGGTCTCGTTTTTCAGCAAATTGGGCTCTATGGAAGAAATTCGTAGTCTGTGAATACCCTCTACCCTATCCAAAGCCATCACCAAATCAAGAAAAGTATGTTCATGCTTCTTATTACCGAATTCCCCTTTTCCATAATCTCCAATATTCACACCTGTCAAGACGATTTCCTTTATTCCCTTGGTGGAAATTTCGGCGGCATTCTTTAGAACATTTTCAAGGGTATCACTTCTAGATATACCCCGGGCCAGTGGAATTGTACAATACGTACATTTATAGTCACACCCATCTTGTACCTTTAAAAAAGCCCTGGTCCGATCACCAATAGCGTAACTGCCAACGTAAAAATCCGCTTCTTCAATTTCACAGGAGTGCACTTCTCCCCTGTCATTTTTAGAAAGGTCGTTTATGTAATCGGTAATCTTGAACTTTTCGGTGGCTCCTAGTACCAAATCTACACCATCGACATCAGCGAGTTCTTCAGGTTTCAGTTGCGCATAACAACCAACTGCCGCCACAAATGCTTCGGGATTCGCCTTCTGTGCCTGCTTCACAATGGTCTTAAAACGCTTATCGGCATTCTCTGTCACCGAACAGGTATTAATAACGTACATGTCAGCCTGCTCTGAAAAGTCAACCCGTTCAAAACCTTCCTCTACAAAGCCTCTTGCTATGGTAGAAGTTTCGGAAAAGTTAAGCTTGCAGCCCAACGTGTGGAATGCGACTTTTTTCTTCACAGCCATCGTCTTCATCAATTTAGTAATTCCTCCATTTCTTGGTAAGTTCGAAAACGTGTTCCAAAATTCTGGCCTCCATATCATTAAACTCCACTCCTCTTCTAGCCATCATGACTTTGGCGGCTTCGAAGGCCCGTTTTGGCATATATTCGGTGAAACCCGATGCCCCTCCCCAGCTGAAACTTGGCACAAAGTTTCTAGGAAATCCTGGAACATAAATATTGCAATTTACGCCGATTACCGTACCAGTATTGAACATGGTATTAATAGCTGTCTTACTGTGGTCACCCATCATAAGACCACAAAACTGTAATCCTGTTTGGTCAAAACTCTCTGTTTCATAATTCCATATCCGCACTTTTGCGTAATTGTTTTTGAGGTTGGAATTATTTGAATCAGCACCTATATTGC
>CAZTLZ010000223.1:0-4825 GCA_964614665.1 uncultured Maribacter sp. | reverse complement strand
CAGAATAAGGATTAAAACTTGTTAATAATTTGTGTGTGCAGTAAATTCGCTAGCAAAACCAAATACTAATGAGCGGATTGGTAAAATCTTCAATAGCCAGAAAAGTTATTATGGCCTTGTCAGGTCTTTTTTTGGTCTTTTTTCTTGGACAACATTTTGTAATCAACGTAACCTCTGTAATTGCGCCGGACACCTTTAACTCGTGGTCGCATTTTATGGGTTATAATCCACTGGTTCAATACCTTCTCCAACCTGTATTAATTGCCGGTGTTATCATTCACTTTGTGATGGGGTTTGCATTAGAATTGCAAAATCGTGCAGCGCGGGGAGTAAGATATGTTAGCTACAAAGGAAGTGCCAACGCTTCTTGGATTTCAAGAAACATGATAATCTCAGGTGCTGTTGTTCTAGCTTTTCTCGGACTTCATTTCTACGATTTTTGGTTCCCTGAAATGGCCTATAAATATATAGAGGGCAATCCTCAAGACCCCACGCGATACTTAGAAGAAACAGTTCATAAATTTGAACCTATTTGGAGAACTGTTTTGTATATCATCTCCTTTGGTTTGTTAGCATTGCATTTGCTTCACGGATTTGCTTCATCTTTCCAAACGATAGGCGTGAACAACAAATATTCTTCAGCTATTAAAACATTTACCAAGATATATGCGATTGCAATCCCCGTAGGATTTATTCTTATTGCAATATATCATCACCTTAACCCAATAACACGTTAAATATGGGCATATTGGACTCAAAAGTTCCAGCAGGACCATTGGCCGATAAATGGACCAATCATAAAAATCATATTGACCTAGTAAACCCGGCCAACAAAAGAAACATTGATGTTATCATTGTAGGTACAGGTTTGGCAGGTGGCGCTGCTGCTGCAACCATGGCAGAACTAGGGTATAATGTAAAGACCTTTTGTTATCAAGATTCCCCAAGACGTGCACATTCCATTGCGGCGCAAGGCGGAATCAACGCTGCAAAGAACTACCAGGGCGATGGTGACAGTAATTATCGTCTTTTTTATGACACCGTAAAAGGAGGCGACTACCGTTCACGAGAAGCAAACGTATATCGATTGGCTGAAGTTTCAGGAAATATTATTGACCAATGTGTAGCTCAAGGTGTTCCTTTTGCCCGTGAGTATGGCGGATTATTGGACAACCGTTCTTTCGGAGGCGTTTTGGTGTCAAGAACTTTTTATGCCAAAGGACAAACAGGACAACAATTGCTCTTAGGAGCATATTCGGCAATGAATCGCCAAATCAATCGTGGTAAGATACAAGCGTACAACCGTCACGAAATGATGGATTTGGTCTTGGTCGATGGAAAAGCAAGAGGTATCATAGCGCGTAATTTGGTAACAGGTGAAATTGAACGTCACTCGGCACATGCGGTAGTTTTAGCTACTGGCGGTTATGGAAACGTGTTTTTCTTATCGACAAATGCAATGGGAAGTAATGTAATGGCCGCATGGCGTGCTCACCGTAAGGGTGCATTCTTTGCAAACCCATGCTTCACTCAAATTCATCCAACCTGCATTCCGGTTTCTGGGGATCACCAGTCGAAATTGACACTGATGTCAGAATCTCTTCGAAACGATGGTCGCATATGGGTGCCCAAACGCTTAGAAGATGCTCAAGCCATTCGTGAAGGAAGACTAAAACCATTACAATTAAAAGAAGAAGATCGCGACTATTATTTAGAGCGTAGATATCCGGCTTTTGGTAACCTAGTGCCAAGAGATGTGGCCTCTAGGGCAGCTAAAGAGCGTTGTGATGCTGGTTTTGGTGTGAATAAAACTGGTGAAGCTGTTTATCTGGATTTCGCTGCTGCCATTCAACGTTATGGGAAAGAACAAGCATTAACTCATGGGCTTAAAAATGCAGATGCCAAAGAGATAACAAAATTAGGAAAAGATGTTATCGAAGCTAAATATGGAAATCTATTTCAGATGTACGAAAAAATCGTAGATCAGAATCCGTATGAGACTCCCATGATGATATACCCCGCTGTTCATTATACTATGGGCGGACTTTGGGTAGATTACAATCTTCAAACAACGGTCGAAGGCTGTTTTTGTGCGGGAGAGGCAAATTTTAGTGACCATGGTGCCAACCGATTAGGAGCATCTGCCTTGATGCAAGGTTTGGCTGACGGCTATTTTGTTCTTCCGTATACCATTGGTGATTACTTGTCGGATGATATACGAACTGGTGCAATTCCTACTGATTCCCCTGAATTTGATGCCGCCGAATCCGCAGTTAAAGAGCGATTGGAAAAACTGATGTCAGGTAGCGGAGCCCATTCTGTTGATTACTATCACAAAAAGTTGGGCAAAATTATGTGGGACAAATGTGGCATGGCCCGTAACGCAAAAGATTTACAGGAAGCAATTGATGAGATTTCAGCATTACGTACCGACTTCTGGGAAAATGTGAAAATTCCGGGAAAAGTAGCCGGCATGAATCAAGAGTTGGAAAAGGCAGGGCGTGTGGCCGATTTTATGGAGCTTGGAGAATTGTTTGCAAAAGATGCCTTGACAAGAAACGAATCTTGCGGGGGTCATTTTAGAGAAGAATACCAAACTGCAGAAGGGGAAGCAATGCGGGATGATAAAAATTTCAAATTCGTTTCCGCATGGGAATACAAAGGCGAACCCAAAGATGCCGTTTTACATAAAGAAGAATTGGTGTACGAAAATATTGAACTGAAGACAAGAAGTTATAAATAAGAAGCTATGAAGCTGACCCTAAAAATATGGCGTCAAAAAGATGCTAAGAGTAAAGGACAAATGGTCGATTACCCCATTAAAGGGATAGAAGGTGATATGTCCTTTTTAGAAATGTTGGATGTTCTTAATGAAGAGCTCATCAATAAAGGTGAAGAACCTGTGGAATTCGACCACGATTGTCGCGAAGGAATATGTGGTACATGTTCCCTTCAAATAAATGGAGAACCACATGGCCCAGATCGTCTAATAACCACATGTCAACTTCACATGCGAAAATTCAATGACGGCGATACGATTGTCATTGAACCTTTTAGAGCAAAGGCTTTTCCTGTTCTTAAAGATTTGATTGTTGACCGAAGTGCCTTTGACCGAATACAACAAGCAGGGGGCTATATTTCGGTAAATACTTCGGGCAACACTATTGATGCCAATGCCATTCCTATTGCAAAACATGCTGCAGATGAAGCTATGGATGCAGCTACCTGTATCGGTTGTGGTGCTTGTGTAGCCGCTTGTAAAAATGCAAGTGCGATGTTGTTTACTTCTGCTAAAGTGTCGCAATATGCCCTACTACCGCAAGGGCAAGTAGAAGCAACGGACAGAGTACAAAATATGGTACGCCAAATGGATCTTGAGGGCTTTGGAAACTGCACCAATACAGGAGCCTGCGAAATAGAATGTCCTAAAGGAATTTCATTAGAGAATATTGCTCGTTTGAATCGAGAGTATTTGAGTGCTACAACCAAAGGATAGGATTCTTTTAAACGATTGAAGATCAATCTCAAATGCTGAAACACAGCCTTTGGGATTTTTTTATGCATGTTTGATTTTTTTTTGCCAAATTTTGGCTTATAGAACCTCATGTATATTCCTACTGATTTATCTCTCTTTTCCCTACAATACAGGCCTTCTCTCAGCATTAGTACTACTCATTTAATTGGGCAAACACTCAAATTTTGACTCTTACAACATATTTCAAAAGGTTCGCAACAAAAATATTTTCACTTCATCAACCATCCTTAGCTTTGTAAATAATCCATAAAAGGTTTATGTTGAAAATTTTTTGAAGTTGGCCTATTTCATATGAGCATCGAAGATATTATACGTCCATTAATCCCTACGAAAAAGCTACGGCCACTTATGGCTTTGTTCGTTCTGTTTGGTGCGTTAAACTCAATGACGGCGCAAATAAACACCGCCGACTATAGAGTTAGTTTAAGTTCAACAGATATGGGACCCTGTGGTGGCGGTAAAAATGGATTCAGCACTGTTGGTATCCAATCAAAACAGGCTACATTGAATTCCTTCAAAATTGCCTTTGACCTGCCTGAAGGGGTCGATTATGTACAAGGCTCTTCGATAATCACAAATCAGACTGGTTCAGGAGACTTTACGATTACCGAATTCGATGTCTCAGACCTAAATGCTCCGGTATTCCAAATTGAAAGGCCCAGCAATGCCAACTGGCAAACAAACGATTTTTTCGAATTCAAATTTGAAAAAACAGCAACTTGCAATGCCGTACAATATTCCTATAATAGCGGATTGTTCAAAGATGCCCATACCATTACCTACGATAACAATTCCAATACGAAGACCTATTCCGATACTGACTTGACCGTTAACTCCTATGCGCTTTTAAGACCCTATTTAGCTGTAGAGGATATTCCCCAACAAACCATTTTGATGGGGCAGACCATGGACCGGGATATTGTCATTGCCAACTCCGGGAATGGAAGCATACAGTCCTTTACCCATGAGGTTAACATCGCATCAGAACTACTATCGAACTACGAGCTTTCGTTCAATGGCACCAAATTGACCCCTACCAATATCAGTGGGAATACCTATACCTATACCATCGACCTTAACGCAGCCCCTTTTTCAGGAAACGTAGGCGATGGCGACAACGAGTTTGAAAACGAAAAAATTACCTTAAGTGAAAAACTAGCCTTAGACGCGTGTGATGACCAGGTTCTAGAAATAACCCATAGTCCTAGATGGGGTTGCTCCAGTGGCGCTTTTTGTCAAATTGGGTCACCCATCCCTGGATACGTTGATTCGGATCAAGAATGGCCGGAT
>CAZTLZ010000222.1:0-4891 GCA_964614665.1 uncultured Maribacter sp. | reverse complement strand
CACCTTGAATTTTGCTTTTCGAATGACATCCGCATCGACCAAAGATAAATTCATTACTTCATCTATATGGATGTCAATGTATGAATCGTTTTTTGTAATACTCCCTAGATTATCGACTTCTACAAATGAGAAGTCTTCCTTTTCAGCAATTTCAAGAATAAGGGCTCCCTCTGCGGCATTTAAAAACTCCCCTTTTTCATTCAGTAATTTCAAAGCATTCCATTGTTTGGGGTTATGACTAGCTGTCAAAATAATCCCACCGTCCGCTTTTTCTAAGGGTACCGCTATTTCAACGGTTGGAGTTGTGGAAAGATTCAAGTCAACAATATCGATTCCTAGTCCTATAAGAGTGGAGACAACTAAATTCTGAATCATTTCACCCGACAGGCGGGCATCACGGCCTATAACAACTTTTAACTCATCTTTTTTAGAATATCCTTTTAGCCAAGTTCCATAGGCTGCAGCGAATTTAACGGCATCGATTGGTGTTAAATTATCACCTGGCCGGCCGCCAATGGTTCCTCGTATTCCTGAAATCGATTTAATTAAAGTCATAGGTTATAATAAGTTTTTTGCAAATATAAACGGATCACTTTTAAACCTATTGCGCTTCTTCGTAAATTCGACCATTAAGAATCGTAAATTATTTCATGAACTTTTTGGCTCACATCTATTTGTCTTTTGGAGATGATGAAATCACCATTGGCAATTTTATAGCAGACAGCATCCGAGGTAATAAATTTGAACATTTACCTGACCGCGTACAACAAGGCATTTTTTTGCATCGCGATATCGACACCTATACCGATGCACATGCTATTCCCAAAAAAAGTAGCAAAAGACTACATAAGAACTACAGTCATTACAGCCGTGTAATCGTTGACATATTCTATGATCATTTTTTAGCAAAGAATTGGAATCGTTATTCAGATAGGCCTCTGGATATTTTTGTCGAAGATTTTTATGACTTACTAGAAGACAACTATACTATTCTACCTGTTGGAGTAAAGCGAATGATGCCTTATATGATTTCGGATAATTGGATTTATAATTATTCGAATATGGAAGGTATCGCAAAGGTTTTGAACGGTATGAACCGCAGAACAAAGAACAAATCAAAAATGAATTTCGCCATTTTGGACTTAGAAGAACATTATGATGAATTTGAAAAGGAATTCACTGCCTTTTTTGAAGAATTGATTACCTTTTCACGGCAAAAGTATATTTCACTATGATCTTTAATCTTTTTGATTACAGTCAAAGAGCTACAATAGTAATAACTTAATTAATGATTCTTTAAAAAAACAAAGTATACCAAATGAAAAAACTGATTCTCGTTTCCTTCACCCTACTACTCTTTATTAATTGCAGAAAGCAACCCGCTACACCAACAGGATTGGTCACCGATGATGTAATGGTCGTTTCGGCACGTGAAGAAGCATCCAAGATAGGTGTTGAAATCATGAAAAAAGGAGGTAATGCCTTTGACGCCATGGTGGCCACTGAAATGGCCCTAGTAGTTGCATATCCGTTTGCCGGAAATCTTGGGGGTGGTGGATTTATGGTTTATCGCAAAGCGAATGGGGATTTTGGAGGGCTTGATTATCGTGAAAAAGCACCACTTTCAGCTCATAAAGACATGTATTTAGATTCGTTAGGAAATGTCATTCCCAATATGAGTACCAAAGGAGCTACAGCAGTTGGTGTTCCCGGAACGGTTGCCGGAATTGTTGAAGTTCATAAGAAATTTGGAAAGCTTTCTTTGGAAGAAATCTTTAAACCCATAATAGCCTTGGCTGAAAATGGAATTGTGGTAACCGAAAACCAAGAAAAGAGATTGGCAAGCCAACGGGATAAATTCATAGAGGTAAACGGTGATAGCACATTCTTTGCAACAGAATTCAAAGCAGGTGATATAATTAAATATCCAGCTTTAGCGAATACGATGCGAAGTATAGCCAAAAATGGACGCGATGGGTTTTACAAAGGTGAGGTTGCCCAAAAATTAACTGCTTTCATTCAATCAAAAGGCGGATACGTTACGGAGGAAGATTTGGAAAAATATGAAGCGAAATGGCGCCAGCCTATAGTTTTCAATTATAAAGATTTGCGTATAGTTTCGATGAGTCCGCCCAGTAGCGGTGGCGTCACCATAAATCAAATTCTCAAGATGATGGAGTCGCATGATGTCGCCTCCTACGGACATAATTCAACAAGAACGGTGCAGTTGTTCACCGAGGCTTCACGAAGAGCCTATGCAGACAGGAATTACTATTTAGGAGACCCTGATTTTGTGGATATTCCATTGGATGTATTGCTAAGTGATTCTTATTTAAAAGGAAGAATGGAAAATTTCTCTTGGGATGAAGCAACCAAATCATCTGAAGTAGAACGTGGAAACGTGCAAATTGTGGAAAGTATGGAAACCACACACTACTCCATCGTCGATAATGAGGGCAATGCTATATCAGCAACAACCACATTGAACGGAGCCTATGGGTCGAAGTTATATTCCGATGAATTGGGATTTTTCCTGAACAACGAAATGGATGATTTTAGCGCTAAGCCAGGTATACCAAATATGTTTGGGCTCATTGGTGCAGAGGCCAATAGTATTGCTCCTGAAAAACGAATGTTGAGTAGTATGACCCCGACAATTGTAGAAAAGGACGGAAAATTATGGATGGTCGTAGGAACTCCTGGTGGTTCTACCATCATCACTGCGGTAGCTCAGACAATTCTTAACACCTATGAATTTAACATGAGTATGCAAGAAGCCGTCAATGCACCGCGATTCCATCATCAATGGCTGCCCGATATGGTGATATTTGAGCCCGATGGTTTTTCGGAAACCCTCAAAGATGAATTGAAAGGCAAAGGTTATATCATCAATGAAGATCGCACGCCTATCATTGGAAAAGTCGATGCTATTCGCGTACTAGCCGATGGAAAGTTAGAAGGTGGCGCCGATAAACGTGGCGATGATGCCGCTGCAGGCTACTAGTGGTGGTATGAAGGTTTTCAAAAAGTTACTGAAAATCCTAGGGAGCTTAGTACTATTAGGCCTTATTATCTTCGGCATAGTCTACTTAATTTACAACGAGGCCTTACCTCACGGAAAATCAGGTCTTAAAGCCGATGCCCTGGCGCAAAAAATGCTCAAGATTATCAATAATGATGCTTATACAAATACCAGGTATCTAGAATGGTCTTACGTAGATGGAGCTCATCAGTATAAGTGGGACAAGGAAAATGGTAAGGTAGAGGTGAAATGGGATGATTATACCGTGAACCTCAATCTCAATGATACTTCTAAAAGTTTGGTTTTCAAAAAAGATGAGCAGCTGTCCACAAAGAAATCTCAGGAATTAATAACTACCGCCCGCAACTATTTCAATAACGATTCCTTTTGGCTCGTTGCTCCCTTTAAGGTTTTTGATAAGGGAACTAAACGCAGTATTGTGAAACAAGAGGATGGTTCAGATGGCCTCTTGGTAACCTATGCCGCCGGCGGAACAACTCCTGGCGATAGTTACCTTTGGAAATTAAATGCCAATGGTTTTCCAGAAAGTTATAAAATGTGGGTGAAAATAATACCTGTTGGCGGAATTGAAGCCTCTTGGGATGACTGGCAAGTCATGGAAAGTAATGTCTTTTTACCTACGTCACATAAGATAGGTCCATTTACTTTGAACATGGGAAAAGTCAAGGCCTATAACTAGAGCTCGGTCAAGCCATATTCATTCAAAACAACCTCCCACTCTTGAGTTTCCATAATCTCAAGGATTCGTTGCGAAATTCGTTGCTCTAATTCAGTTTGATGTTTTGCTAGGCCAAAGGCATAGAACTGCACATCGAATTTTATAGGCAAAACCTGTAACTTATTAAATGTAGAATCCTCTTGAATTCTGTATTTCAATATCGGCTCATCATACATAAAGGCCTCTACTTCTCCTTTTTCCAGTCCCTCTAAGCCAGCAACCACCCCATCATACTCGTTTACCTGTTTGAAAAAATGTTCTTTCAAAAATTGATTGGCACCAGAATTTCCAATAGTGCCAACAGGTCGCTCCTTAAACTCATTAAATCCGTCTGGATTGCTATTCAATTGTGTAACGGTTAAGCTTGAGGCAATACTTGCCGTAAGTCCGGATATGAACAGGAGTCCCCCGAACATTAAGACCAGTGCGGCTATCTTTCCCATCCGTGTTTTCGGAGCTTTATCCCCGTAACCAACCGTTGTTAGGGTAACCGCCGACCACCAAACCCCATCCCAAATACCACGGTAGCCCGTTCGAAAGTGTTCCTCATTTTCCCTTCGTTCAAAATACCAACCGACCAATCCAAATAAAAAGATAATCAGCAGTAACACTACTAATCCCTTTAAAAAATTCTGATTAAAAAATCCTTTTACGAATTGTACGAATTTTTGAAATGGTGAAGTATCTGCAATCGCAATGGTGGAATTTGACGCATAAAATGAATCGGTAAACAACATTTTGCGGTTTCTCTCGCTTGTGATCGTCAATGGATTGATGCTTACATCAATCATTCCATTACCAAGAGAATCAAGCATCTCAGGAAAATTCATTCGCTTTAGTTCATAGTTCAGATCCAAGTCTTTTGCAACTCTTTCCCAAAGCCAAATATTAATCCCCTCCAACGCTTCTTCATTTTCAACAATAAATGGAGGTGCAGAAACATAACCTACTATTAATGTGTCTTTTAAAATTTCACCTTCCTGAGCAAATAAGAGCGAACAAATGAATACGAAGAAAAGAAATAAAGGTTTTTTCATCAAAGTATTTAGCGTATGGGTACTATGTGATTTTTGCGTAGCGTACCTCCAATATACAACAATTGACTTTCCTAAAAACAATGGCAATTGCCT
>CAZTLZ010000221.1:0-4933 GCA_964614665.1 uncultured Maribacter sp. | reverse complement strand
CGTTCGAAGAATCGGTTCGCGGGGCAAGAATCTTTATCATCGGATCTACCAACCCTAGTTCGGAAAACCTTATGGAAATGTTGTTAATGCTTGATGCTGCAAAACGTGCATCCGCAAGACACATTACTGCTGTCATGCCTTATTTTGGCTGGGCCAGACAAGACCGAAAGGACAAACCTAGAGTGCCAATTGCGGCAAAGTTAGTGGCAAAAATGCTTGAGGCCGCCGGTGCCACTCGAATTATTACCATGGATCTTCATGCTGATCAAATTCAAGGATTTTTCGAAAAGCCAGTGGATCATTTATTCGCATCCACCTTGTTTTTGCCTTATTTAAAAGAGTTGGGGTTGAACAACCTTACCATTGCCTCACCTGATATGGGGGGGTCAAAAAGAGCCTATGCCTATTCAAAAGCATTGGAATGTGATGTTGTCATCTGCTACAAGCAAAGAGCCAAGGCCAATGTCATTTCACATATGGAGCTCATTGGCGATGTTCAAGGTAAGAATGTGGTGTTGGTAGATGATATGGTAGATACTGCGGGTACCTTGACCAAAGCGGCTGATTTGATGATGGAAAGGGGAGCCTTGAGCGTACGGGCAATTACCACGCACGGGTTACTTTCTGGAGATGCCTATGATAGAATACAGGAATCTCAATTGTTGGAATTGATAATTACAGATTCGATTCCGTCAAGAAAAGACAGTAAAAAAGTGCGTGTATTAAGTTGTGCTCCTTTATTCGCCGATGTAATGAACAGGGTACATCACAATACATCAATTGCCTCCAAGTTCTTAATGTAGTCTTGGGGTATTCGATTATCGCATTATACCGAAAACAAAGAATTATTAATTTTTAAACTATATAATGAAGTCAATTACAATTAAAGGATCAGAAAGAGAAAGCGTGGGCAAGAAGGCAACGAAAGCCCTACGTAATGCTGGATTGGTTCCTTGCGTAGTATACGGAGGGGAAAAACCATTACACTTTTCAGCAACTGAATTAAGTTTCAGGGATTTAGTGTACACCGCTGCTGCGCATACTGTTAGCGTTGACTTAGGTGAAGGAAAAGTTAGAGCGATTATGCAGGACATTCAATTTCATCCGGTGACGGATAAAATCTTGCATATCGATTTTTATCAATTGTTCGAAGACAAAGAAGTTACCATGAACATTCCTGTTCGATTGAATGGCAACTCTCCAGGAGTTCGAAATGGGGGTCGTTTGTTGTTCAGAAAAAGAAAACTGGCCATTAAAGCCTTGCCAGACAAATTGCCGGATTTCTTTGATATCGATATTTCAAAATTGAAAATTGGAGATAACATTACTGTTGAATCACTATTGAACGATGACTTTATCATTCTTCACCCCGATACAACCGTTGTTGTTCAGGTTAAGACTGCTCGAGCAGCAGTTATTGAAGTAGAGGATGAAGATGAAGAAGGAGAAGAAGGAGCTGCAGAAGGTGGAGCAGAAGGAGGGGAATCCCCTGCTGCGGATGCTGACGCTGAAAGCAAGGAATAGTACAATCTATAAATTTGACGAAAGCATCCTGCATTAGTAGGATGCTTTTGTATTTTTACGAAATACCAAAGGCCATAATATGTTCGAATTTTTTAAATCTTTATTTGGCCTCAAGACTTCTTATTTTGAAGAAAAAGACCCTATGAAAAAATTTCTCATTATCGGTTTGGGTAATATTGGCAGTGAATATGTAGAGACAAGGCACAACATAGGTTTTAAGGTCTTGGATGCCTTTACATCAAATGAGGATGCCAAATTCGAGTCTGCACGACTCGGTGATATAACCATGGTTAAAATAAAAGGTAGAAATCTACTATGCCTAAAACCGTCTACCTACATGAACCTCAGCGGAAAGGCCTTAAAATATTGGATGGAAAAAGAAAAAGTGCCTTTGCAAAATGTTTTGGTCATTACAGACGACATCAATCTACCCTTTGGAACGTTGCGCCTGAAGACCAAAGGCAGTGATGGAGGACACAATGGCCTAAAGGATATCCAAAATGTTTTACAAACCACAAAATACAGTCGATTGCGATTCGGAGTTGGTTCAGATTTCGGAAAAGGTCGACAAGTTGATTATGTGTTGGGGAAATGGAGTGAAATCGAAAAAGAACAGTTAGAAGAAAGGCTAAATAAGTCATGCGAGCTCATTCGTTCTTTCGTTTTGTCGGGAGTCAGCATTACCATGAACGATTTCAATGGCACGTAAAAGGTTATTGCACTCTAAAATCGAAAACACCCGAATCTGAAGTATTGCCTTCGCTATCTTTCGTAATCACTTTCCAGTAATATACCGTACCACTAGCTACGGTAACCTTTCTACTTGTCGTTCCAGCGGTAAATGTTGCTATTGATTCAGTTGGCGGATTCTCAGTAGCGTAATAAACTTCATAGGACTCAATATCATTATCGACATCGGAACCTGACCAATTTAGGGTGACTTCGTTGTTGATATCCATAAACACTGACTCGCCCGATTCAGGAGAAATTATTTTAGCAGGAAATGGGGCATAACTAGTCTCAAAACCAGAATTATAAAAACGCCAGGTTTGACTTGTTGTCACTTGCAAGACGGAGGCATTTCTACTGTTGACCACCCAAGAATAGAGTGCGCCCTTCTGTAATGGCAACTTAGCTGTCAATGACGACGTACTTACTGTTTGTGTTGTATTGGTATTCACATTGGTAGCCCTAAGTTCATAGGTATCTGCATAAGTGGCCTTCTGCCACCTAAACTCTACTATGCTTGTAGTTGGTCCCGAATCCGTTCCGGTAGTACATTCAGAATTGTTATTTGGAAAAACCAAGACTGCCTTTTCAGGCGGCTTCGGCTGATTTTTTTTCTTGCATCCGAAACATACTACAACTAGCAAGAGTATTGATAGATATCTCATCTTTTAAGAAGTTTAACGGTTCTGATGACATTTTCACCTTCCAACCTTAAGTGGTATACCCCACGAGAAAGGTTTGACAAATCCAATTCCATTTCAACGCCGTTTACCTGATATCTCTTACTCCGTACAAGCCTCCCTTCAGCACTAAAAATACTGGCTTTTACTATTTCAACATTTCTTCCAAAAGATACTTTTACAAAATCGATAAAAGGATTTGGATAGACCACCGGCCCTGTAGAAACGAAAAACTGCTCTTCATATATACCTTGACAAGGTAAATCGGTAGATATCTTCAAGGTATTGGCTCCTTCCTGCAGGTTTAGCGAAATCTTTGATGTTTGGGTTTGGGTTAGAACCCCATTAAGTTCAATATTGTAAAGCACCCCACCTGTTAAATCAAGCTCGACCAATCTTGCATCTAGCGAAACTTTCGAGCTCACACTTAAGGCTTCGGGCTCCGAAATCACGACATCAAAACAACGCTCCTCATATACAATTGTATCATCAGTACCTGTAATACAAACCGAATAGGTTCCCGACCCAAGACTATTCCCCACATATATCGATGTGAAATCAGCCATCGTATCCATTCCTGACCCCGTGATATGGATCGTATAATCCAATGTCTGGTTTGCTTCGATAGTTATAACCCCGTCATTACTAGTTCTGCATGACTCACTTTGTGCCCTAACCGTAAAATTATCATTCGGGAATAGGTATATTGGGCAACCGGTCGAATCTACAGGAATTCCAGATGGAGTTCCTAAACATAAATCGGGGCCATCATCAAAAATACCATCATGGTCATCATCAGGTCTAAAACTATCCTCTACACAAACTTCCAATGAAAAAGCTTTTAATGAACCTCCATCATTGAAGGTGTCATCTGAAATGGTCAATACCCATTCTCCTTCGATCGATTCCCCATTAAAAGAAGCAAGTGAACCACTTGGCCTTATATTACCTTTAATTGCCGGGTTTCCACTACAAACTAAAAAGGAACCATTATCATCAAAAACTGCGTTCACATTCTGTAGATTTCCACATACATCCGAAAAGAGGGTCACTTCAGTACCTGTTGGAGAGGTTAAGGTTACGGTCATATCGGCCAAAAACGAATGATCCATTTCCAAAGAAACATTTAAATCGGCCAAAGGTATATCTTCAAAGAAAGTTACTTTGGAAAGTACGGTAGGCTTCCCATTAGATGAAATTACCTGAGGCAAACCAGAAGCGGCCATGGTCATACAATTATATTCTATAGTAGTAAAGCTAAAGGCATTACCATAGATGCCCTCCCCACAATTATTTTCAGGTTTCACGCGCCAGAAATAGGTGGTCTCACTATCTAGGTTTGCAGGTGTATATTCATTTGAAATTACATCAGCACTCTCTATAATGTTTGTAAAAGTAGCATCTGTGGCAATTTGGATATCATATGAAGTCACCAAAAAGTCTTCTTGCCATTCTAAGGAAACGGTTTTGGATATGTCTTGTATTCCGTCAGAGGGTGTCAACAGAACAACCGGCGTAAAACTCGAATCATACACATTCAAATCGATGGTAATTTCTTTTGAATTGCTCAAAGATGTAGCCAAAACTCTAATCGGATAGCTTCCTTCCGCTACATTCTGAGTATTTGAAAAAGTAATATTGACCGGTGTATCATTGACTGTTGCCGTTGCTGGGGAAAAGGAAATATCCAATCCAGCTGGTGGAGTGTCTACACTAAAAGTTACCTCTTCGGCAAAACCCAGATAGGTCTCATAAACAAATGGCACCACCAAAGTATCCGGTTGACACACCTCATGGTTCAATTTAGTAAAGTCGAGTACAATTTCGGATTCGGTTATGGTAAAATCAGCGGTGTTAACTGCAAAAAATATATTATTGCTGGCTTTTATCATAATTCGCGCCTCGGTAGTAGGGTTTCCTGGTATAACAACCGTATGCGCTCCATCATTGGCAACATCATTAGCCAAAGTAATAGGAAAAGTAAGCCCCCCGTCGATTGA
>CAZTLZ010000220.1:0-4953 GCA_964614665.1 uncultured Maribacter sp. | reverse complement strand
CTTATGCTATGGTTCTTCAAATGTATGCTGCCAAAGCGCAGATAAAAAAAATCCTTGATGAACTTCCTATTAATGGGTTAAAGTGTAAACTTAAAAGTGGCGTGGTTGAACTAGTGACATCGATTAGCCAAATAAAAGGCCTCGCTATCTGTGGATAACCAATCCTTAACGTAATATGATAGAAAAGTGATTTCTAAATATATAGGTTTGATATATAGTGGTAAGGTAATTATACAAATAAAAAAGGCAGGGAAGCCCCCGCCTTTTTTGCCCCAAATCTTACCATGAACTTAACCTACTTATGCTATGGCAAGTCTAAAAATAGGTGTGCTGCTCTGTCTAATGATCAAAAACCCGCTGAAAAGCAATAATGATCGATGAAATGCACAAAATTGTGCATTTCATCGATCAAACCATTAATATGCTCGTTGGTTTTTACCTTCATAGAAGTTAATAAAGGCCCTATTAACAACTCGATTACCTCCTGCGGTAGGATAGTTTCCTGTGAAATACCAATCTCCCAAGTTCTTTGGGCAAGCCTGGTGTAGGTTCTCAATGTTTTGATATAGTATTTCTACGTCTGCATTGATATCGACCGGGCTGAGTAATTCGGCAATTTTCAAAGAGATTTCATTAGCCGTAAATGGAATGTAAAAGTCTTTTACATAATTGATGACTTCTGAATCTTTGACATCTACTTGTGCTATACATTTTTTATAAATCTCATCTACAAGATTCATGGTTCCGTTATCTTTATGTAGTTGTAGTGCTGCTTTGAAAGCGATGAAATCCTCCAATTTGGCCATATCAATACCATAACAATCTGGGTACCTTATCTGAGGGGCGGAGGATACGACGATTATCTTTTTTGGTGAGAGTCGATCCAAAATTCTGAGAATGCTTTTTTTAAGCGTGGTTCCCCTTACAATACTATCATCGATTATCACCAGATTATCTCCTTTTTGAACTGATCCATATGAGATATCGTAAACATGGGCTACCAAATCATCTCTGCTACTATCTTGGGTAATGAAGGTTCTCAATTTGGCATCTTTAATTGCAACCTTTTCAATTCGAGGTCGCACCTTTAGTATGTCATGTAATTCTTCACTAGTAATCTTTGAGCCTATCGAGAGAATTTGTTCTTCCTTCTTTTTGTTAAGATAGTTTTGAGCTTCTATCACCATTCCAAAGAAAGATGTTTCTGCAGTGTTGGGTATATAAGAGAATACCGTATTTTGAATGTCATTATCAATAGCGGATAGGATCTGTGGAAATAGAAGTTTCCCCAACTCCTTCCGTTCCTTATAAATTTCTTTATCGCTTCCGCGTGAAAAATAGATGCGTTCAAAAGAACAGGCCTTTCTTTCCTTGGGTTCTAATATTTGTTTTACTGATGTATTTCCATTTTTCTTGATAATGATGGCATGACCGGGATCTAACTCTTCTACTTTCTCAAAAGGAACATTAAAAACGGTTTGAATGGCCGGTCTTTCAGAGGCGACAACAACCACTTCATCATCTCGATAATGATAAACCGGTCTAATTCCTCCTGGATCGCGAAGTACAAAGGCGTCTCCGTGACCTAGGAGTCCAGCCATGGCATAACCTCCATCAAAGTTCTTGGCCGCTCTTCTTAAAATCTTGTGAACTTTCAAGCGTTCCGCTATCAAAGGAGAAGCTTCAAGTTTGTTGTACCCTTGCTTTTTGATTTGTTTGTACAACTTGGCGACCTCATCGTCTAAAAAATGACCGATTTTTTCCATGACCGTAACAGTATCGGCCATTTCCTTTGGGTGCTGGCCTAACTGTACTAGATTATCGAAGAGTTCAGTAACATTGGTCATATTGAAGTTTCCCGCTACTATGAGATTACGATGCATCCAGTTGTTCTGTCTCAAAAAAGGATGTACGTTTTCAATGCTATTTTTACCAAATGTACCGTATCGTACATGACCTAATAACAATTCGCCGATATATGGGATGTGCTTTTTTTGTAAGGTTACATCATCAACATATTCAGGGTTTTCTTTTAAAGATAAATTGATGCGGTCGTTGATTTGCGCAAATATATCTTGAATGGGTTGTTGTTCACTTGAACGTACACGACTCATGTACCGCTCTCCCGCATTCATGTCCAATTTGATGCTTGCGAAACCTGCGCCATCTTGACCACGATTATGCTGCTTCTCCATCATGAGGTACATTTTGTTCACCCCATAAAAGGCAGTACCATATTTTTCTTTGTAGTACTCAAGGGGTTTTAACAATCGAATAATCGATATGCCACATTCGTGTTTGATAGCGTCACTCATGAAGTAGTATTAATTAAAAAACCCCGCATAACGGGGCGCATTCTTATTTTATGATAGCTCAATATCGAACTGTGTTAAGGTCTTGAACTGATGCAGCCTTTTGTTTACATCGGCCCGTTCCAAATTTTCCATCCGCTTTGTTCCAAATTTTTCAACAGAAAAAGAAGCCAGATTTGAACCATGTACGACGGCATTCTTCATATTCTCATAGGTAACGTTTTTAGTAGCCGCTAAATATCCAGCAAAGCCACCAGCAAAAGTATCTCCTGCCCCTGTTGGGTCGAAAACTTCTTCTAAGGGAAGGGCGGGAGCAAAGAAAATATTACCGTCATGAAAAAGCAAGGCTCCATGTTCTCCTTTCTTAATGACCACATATTTGGGACCCATGGTTTGAATCTTAGCTGCGGCCTTTACCAAAGAGTATTCTCCTGTCAATTGTCGTGCCTCCTCATCATTTATGGTAATTACATCGATATGTTTGATGACCTCCATGAGTTCGGTCAAGGTATTGTCCATCCAGAAATTCATGGTGTCGAGAATAATCAATTTCGGTTGCTCTCCCATTTGATTGATTACACTCATCTGAATATTCGGATGTAAGTTTCCCAACATGACCACTTTAGCGTCTTTGAAATTATCTGGAACAATGGGGTTGAAATCAGCAAGCGTATTCAGTTCCGTAACCAAAGTATCACGAGAATTAAGGTCATTGTGATATTTCCCTTTCCAATAGAAAGTTTTTCCGCCTTTTACAATTTCTATTCCTGAAATATCAATATTCTTACTTTCCAGTAAATCAAGGTATTTTTGAGGCAAATCATCACCAACTACTGAAACAATAGCTGATTCCAAATTGAATTGGGAGGCGGCCAAACCAATAAAAGTTGCCGCGCCGCCAAGAATTTTATCGGTTTTTCCGAAGGGAGTTTCAATTTCATCAAAAGCAACTGAACCTACTATTAGAAGCTTACCCATATTGGTCTCAAAAATTAAGCTGCAAATATACAGTTTTGTTGAAGGAATTAATAGCGCTGTTTATATCAAATAATAAAAAATGATTATAATCTGTTTTTAGTCACTTTCGTCCAAAATCAGCAGGAATTTCACCCCAAGCTTTTGTTTCCCATTTTACGATTGGCGTGTTGTAAGTGTTGTTCTTCAACCAATCAATAGCACGTCGTATCAATTCAAAAAGTGCTTTGTTTTTTGATGTTTCCACAAGTTTGGTATTACAGTTTTTCTTTCGCACCCAACTCATTGCCGTTCGTGAGTCGGTATAAATAATGCGATTGCTTTTGTTCTGTTTTAAAAATGCGAGTCCGTGAACAATGGCCAAAAACTCCCCAATATTATTTGTGCCTTCCGGAAAGGGTCCTTGCTTAAATAGTTTCTTTTTAGTTTTTGTATCCACTCCTTGATATTCCATTACTCCAGGATTTCCGCTAGAGGCGGCGTCTACAGAAATGGAGTGATAATTGGGTTCACCTATTTTCAGGAGCTGTTCAGGAGTAAGACTGGATTTGCCTTTCTTTTTACCCTTATAAAACTCATAGTTACTATTGTAGGCCTTTTTGGCCTCTTCAAAAGTGGAAAATGATTTATACTGAGCCCCTTTTTGGCCTGTGATTTGGGCTTTGCAGTCCTTCCAAGACTCGTATATTCCTGGGCGTTTCCCCTTCCAGACTACATAGAACTTTGCCTTTTTCGCCATTTATACTAAGCTAAAAGTTTCGCTATTATTCTAGGAAAATGCTCGTATTCCAATTGATGTACCTTGTGGGCAATATCAGTAGGAGTATCTTTGGGTAATACAGGGGTTTTTACTTGATGGATGATTGCTCCCTCATCATAGTTTTCATTTACATAGTGAATCGTAATTCCTGTTTCAGGTTCCTTATTGATTTTTATAGCTTCGTGCACCCGCATTCCGTACATGCCTTTGCCTCCATATTTGGGTAAAAGGGCAGGATGTATATTGATGATTTGATTTGGATATTTTTTAATCATATTTTCAGGAATCTTCCATAGAAACCCCGCCAAAACTATGAGATCAGGCTGTAGAGATTCGAGGATGCCCAGAACACATTCTGTTTCGTAAAATGCGTGTTTGTTGAAATATAAACCATTGACATTCAATTTATTACATTTGCCTAAAACTTTGGCATCCCTTTTGTTAGTTAGCACACCGGCAACTGTAACGTTTTGCTTGTCTTGAAAGAACTGTACGATGTTTTCAACATTTGAACCAGCACCGGAGGCAAATAGGACAATATTTTTCATGAAAAAGTTAAGCTGTTACAGAAGAAGAATTATTGAGACGAAAATACTACTACTGTGGTTAAATTTCATAAATTACAGCACATTTTAATGTGAAAGCGTGTATTTAGTCCAAAGTTTTTTATTTTTGCCAACAATTTAAATTTTTAAAACCAAATTATTATGTCAGACATTGCATCAAGAGTAAAAGCTATCATTGTTGATAAATTAGGAGTTGATGAAAACGAGGTGGTATCAGAAGCTAGCTTTACGAATGACCTAGGGGCCGACTCACTGGACACCGTTGAGTTGATCATGGAATTCGAGAAAGAATTCGATATTCAAATCCCTGATGATCAAGCTGAAAATATCGCAACAGTTG
>CAZTLZ010000219.1:0-4984 GCA_964614665.1 uncultured Maribacter sp. | reverse complement strand
TTTTCAATCCAAAGCAGACTTGAATGATAAGCACGATGTTGTAATAGATAGCAGAATTGTTTCAACAATGTTTCTGCCTTCTTCCGCAATCGTGGCGAAAGAAATGATACATGAAATGGAAAAAACCAATGCCAACGACAAATAGACATCTTTAAAACAAGTGCTTATGCAAATCGTCTGCAAATAATATTTAAAGGCAATCAAAATTAATATCTCAACTCACCAAATAACATTGAATAAACATTACGAAAGCAAACTTAATAATCTAATGAGCATCCAGTAACTTCATAATAACGCTCACAAAGTATTTTTACTTCAGATATTTTAATTGAAGTGAAAGAACTTAAAATAATTTCTACCTTAACACTATTAGTTATAATACTATTAGTTAATCAGTCACAAAAAAAGGAGATTGCCTTAAAAACTGGAGACATTTCTTTCATTTCCTTAAAGTCAACCAACAATAGCGGTTTTTCGATTATAACTTTTGTTAATCTCCCTCCAAAAACCAAAATTCACTTTACAGATTCGGAATGGAATGGAAATCATATTGGATCTGATGAAAATGATATTTTATGGAAAACAGGAAAGAACGCCATACAAGCAGGGTCAATAATTAATTTCACCAATTTAGATTCTAATCCTTCCGTTACATATGGTGTACTATTTGGTTCTATGAAAATATCAAAAAAGAATGACGCCATATTTGCATATTTGGGCTATGAAAAAATGCCCATTAAATTTTTGGCTGCAGTGGCAAATGATGAATTGGGCTATGGAACATTAATAAACACCAATTTAGTTGATGGAAAAACTGCAATAACATACCCGAAAGACATATCATATTCCAATAACTATCAGAATGTAAATGAATACATAAGTGCTCTTAACAATATGTGTAATTATACCTACAAAGAATCAGTTACCTTAAAAAGGTCGTATTAATTTTTAGGAATTAAAACGAAGAACTAAAAAAAGGAATCAAAGGAAATTCAGACGAACCCATACCCTACAAACGAAAGTAGAAAGCCGACGGAGTTCGCACTCCTACGGAGTGTAACAATGATTTTTTACCCGCTTAGGGATGTAAGTCCTCAGGTTTTCCGGCATTTTTTTATGAACTCCGGAAGGATTTTAAAAATAAAACCGCTCGCTGACATATCCTATAATCCAACGCGGTGGATTTTCCATAAGGAAAATCCTCTCTTAATTATTAACTTTACACCGCTGCGGAAAATACCTATCGACTTTTCCCGCAAAATCTCCCAGCCGAACCGATGATGTCGAATATGCCTGCGATGAGCTACAAACTAAGAAAACTGAACATTTGAAAATAATCTATTTCGTATCAATAGTAATTCTATTCTTTTCTTGTAATAGCAAGAAAGATAGCTCTGATAAAAAGCAAGATCAAGCACTAGAACATGAAATTGTTGTTCCAGAATTTCAAATGATCATTGACTCTGCAAATATCAAAGGTTCAATTTTAGTCTATGACTTAAAAGATGACACGTATTATTCTAATAACTTTGAATGGGCTAAAAAAGGGAGTTTACCAGCTTCCACATTTAAAATTACCAATTCAATTATAGCACTTGAAACGAAAGTAGTTGAAAATGATAGTACCCTTTTCAAATGGAACGGAGAACATAGAAGCCTCAAAAACTGGGAACAGGATTTAATCTTCAAAGAAGCCTTTCATTTTTCGTGTGTCCCGTGTTATCAAGAAGTAGCAAGAAAAATTGGAGCCGAAAGAATGAACGAATATTTAAATAAACTTGAATATGGAAGCATAAAAGTTGATTCAACTACTATTGATTTATTCTGGCTTGAAGGAAAATCACGAATTAATCAATTTCAACAAGTAGACTTTTTAAAGAGATTCTATAGATCTAAACTACCGATTACCAAAAGAACTGAAATGATAATGAAAAGGATGATGGTAATTGAAGAAAATGAAAAATTCAAGCTGAGCGGAAAAACAGGTTGGTCAACCGGAAATGGAACTAATAATGGTTGGTTTGTGGGGTACATTGAATCTCAAAACAATACATTTTTTTTCGCTACGAATGTTGAACCTGAAGAAAAGTTTGATATGGCTCTATTTCCTATGATTAGAAAAAAGGTGACATACAAGGCTTTCGAACAAATGAAAATAACTTACTAAAACTATAAATTCTCTCAAAAATGAAAAATCTGCTCACCAAAACAACCTTTCTCTTCACCGCTATCTTACTCGCCAGCTGTGGTGAGAAATGGACAGAAGCGTCTCATGGTACTTTTAATACAGTTGTAAATAAAGATGGTCAAACCTTGGCCTATTCCACATCATCTGGTGTAAAAATCATTACTGCCGATCGATACGCCTTCAAGGATTTAAATAAAAATGGCACCTTGGATACTTATGAAGATTGGCGACTATCCGCTGATGCACGTGCCAAAGATTTGGCCACAAGACTAAGTATTGAAGATATCGCAGGGCTTATGCTGTACTCAGCTCACCAGTCTATCCCTGCCCGTTCACAAGGCTACTTTGCTGGAACATATGATGGAAAAGCCTATACCGAAGGGGAAACAGATCCAAGCGAATTGACCGATCAACAGAAAAAGTTTTTGGAAGATGACAAGCTCCGCCATGTATTAATTACTACAGTAAAGAGCCCAGAAATGGCCGCCAAATGGAATAATAAATTACAGACTCTTTGCGAAAGCCTAGGCCACGGCATACCTGCGAATAATAGTTCCGATCCTAGACATGGCACCAAGGCAAAAGCAGAATTCGATGCTGGGGCAGGTGGTGAAATATCCATGTGGCCCAATTCATTAGGTTTGGCAGCGACTTTCGATCCTTCATTGGTTCAAAGATTTGGTGAGATAGCCTCAGAAGAATATCGAGCATTAGGTATCACCACTGCCCTATCTCCGCAAGTGGACATCGCAACCGATCCACGCTGGTTTCGCTTCAATGGAACGTTCGGAGAAAGCCCACAATTGTCAGCAGAGATGGGCAGGGCATATTGCGATGGTTTTCAGACATCCATTGGCGAAGCAGCTATCAATGATGGCTGGGGGTATAATAGTGTGAATGCCATGGTCAAGCATTGGCCCGGCGGAGGATCGGGCGAAGGAGGTAGAGATGCCCATTATGGATTTGGAAAATATGCCGTTTATCCCGGTGACAATTTTGATGAACATTTGATTCCTTTTACAGAAGGGGCATTCAAATTAAATGGTGGTACCAAAATGGCCTCCGCCATCATGCCTTATTATACCGTTTCATGGAATCAAGACAAAAAATATGGTGAAAATGTCGGCAACTCCTACAATAAGTATATCATTACAGATTTATTGCGGAATAAATATAACTATGACGGAGTGGTATGTACCGATTGGTTAGTTACGGGAGATCATAAAATGATTGATTTATTTTTCACTGGTAAATCTTGGGGTACCGAAGAGATATCAGAAGCAGATAGACATTATAAGATTTTAATGGCCGGAGTAGATCAATTTGGCGGTAATAATGATGCCGCACCCGTAATAGCAGCTTATGAAAAAGGGGTAAAAGAAATAGGGGAAGAAAAAATGCGGGCTAGAATGGAGCAATCGGCAGTTAGATTATTAAGAAATATATTCCGTGTTGGCCTTTTTGAAAACCCATACTTAGACCCATCAGAGACCAAGTCAATTGTGGGTAATGCGGCTTATATGGAAGAAGGATTCGAAGCGCAATTAAAATCTGTTGTCCTTTTAAAAAATCAAGAAAACACTTTGCCTATTTCGGATAAAAAAACGGTTTATATTCCGAAAAGATTTGTCCCCGCTAGCCGTAATTTTTTAGGCATGGAAACACCAGCTTCAACAGACTATCCGGTCAATATAGCATTGGTTAAAAAATATTTTAATGTTACGGATAACCCCAGCGATGCGGATCTTGCACTAGTATTTATACAAAACCCAAAGGCGGGATTGGGGTATGATAAGAAGGATGTAGAAAAAGGAGGTAATGGATACTTACCGATAAGTTTGCAATACGGCGATTATACAGCATCTACAGCACGGGCAACGAGCATAGCAGGTGGAGATCCGCTAGAAGATTTCACCAATCGCGGCTACAAAAACAAAAGCACAAAAACTTCCAATTATTCTGATGCAGTATTAGTAGCCGAAACCAAAGCAGTTATGCAAGGTAAACCAGTGGTAGTTTCCATAAATACGGGTAAACCTATGGTATTCAATGAAATAGAAACTCAGGCTGACGCTCTTCTTCTGAATTTTGATGTTCAAGATCAAGCACTATTGGAGATACTTTCAGGCCGTACCGAACCGTCTGGCTTACTACCAATGCAAATGCCGGCAACTATGGTAACTGTAGAGGAACAAGCAGAAGATGTCCCATTCGACATGGAAGCGCATCAAGATGAGGCCGGTAACCTCTATGATTTTGGTTTTGGAATGAATTGGAGTGGAAAAATAGAAGATGAACGCGTTGTCAAATTTAGGCGAGAGTAAATCAAGTTTATGTGTTCAAAATAGCAGCTCCTCTTTTTATAATAGAAATATGCAACTAACGATATAATTTATACCTTGAAGGAGTAAACCAATTCTGGTAATAGACAGAATTAAAAACAATCAAATTGATCAAGCTACAGATTTTATCGGTATTTGTCACTTTGCTATTTGTTGGTTCTATCAATGCCCAAATTCAGGTCCAGCTATATTCAGGTAAAGTTCCTAATTCACGCAATCTTCCCTCTGCAGAAAGAGAAGTGCACAGAGGTGAACGGAATAGAGCTTACCACGATACAAATATTCCATCCATAGCCGTCTTTACTCCCGAAAAACCAAATGGTACTGCTGTAATCATTTATCCTGGTGGAGGTTACAGATATACCACTTTTGATAAGGAAGGAGTATTAGCTGCTGAAAGGTTGATTGATAAAGGAATCACCACTTTCGTGGTAAAATATCGACTTCCTCTGGA
>CAZTLZ010000218.1:0-5095 GCA_964614665.1 uncultured Maribacter sp. | reverse complement strand
AGAGGTTCAGATTTAAATTAACCGCTTATTATTACCTTTAACGATCAAACCATAAAAAATGGCCAAAAAAATTGGTTATATTTTAGCCGGGTTATCACTATTGTTGATTATCAGTTTCTATTTTTTTGTAATGAAGACCGATGCTTTCAACTCTGAAAAAGAGCAGCCGGTAGTAACAATAAGTGCCAAAGATTTAATTTCGCATTTGAATACGGACAAGGAACGTTATTCTTCCTTGTATGTTGATAATGTCATTGCTATAGAAGGCATAATAAATGAAATCAACCAAATCAATAACCGACATACCATCTTGTTAAAAGGGGATAATGAAGACCTTTCACTAATTATTTGTGATATGCAGACCGATCAAACCAAAAAGACCGCTACCTTAAAAAAAGGCGATACCGTATTGTTAAAAGGCGTATTTAAGGGGTATCTCAGAGATGCCGTTTTCTTGAACTGCGTAATTTCGCCCAACCAATAAATCAATGATTCGATTAGTCATACTTTTCCTCTTATTTCTTCCTAAGCTACCAAGTATAGAGAATAAGGTTATCGCCCGTCAAGGACAAATTTCATTTTTTTCCTATACGGCCGTCGAAAATATTAAGGCAGAAAACAATCAGGTATTTAGCATAATCGACCTTGATAATTCTGAAATCGCCGTGAGTATGCTTATGAATGCTTTCGTCTTTGAGAAAGCTTTGATGCGCGAACATTTTAACGAAAGTTATATTGAATCGGACATTTATCCAAAGGCCAACTTCAAGGGAAAGATTATTGATTTTGACCCCACTATTGATGGAGTACAGATTAAAATAGTCAAAGGTGAATTTTCAATGCACGGGGTTTCGAAAGAATTAGAAATAAAGACCAAAATAGAGAAAACCAATGGCCTTTTTGTAGTCACGGGTACTTTTGAAGCGACAGTACAAGACTATGAAATAAAAATACCACCGCTTCTGGCCGGTAACATTGCGAAAACAATTTCTGTTAAATTTAGATTTGAATATGAGCCCTATGAAAGCTAGAAAAGTTTTATGTCTTGTAATGACTTTTGGCTGTCTGCATTTTTCTAATGCACAAGACCTCTTGGATATACTCGACAAAGAACTGAAAGATACTATTCAGACTACATCGGCGACTTTTAAAATGACTCGAATTGCCATTGGCCATTCAATCGAAACCCGTAAAAAAGGTATTTTAGAAATTGTCACGACAAACAGGTTCTGGAACACCCCTACAGAACGTTCACAAAGCTTCGTTGCAGACCGACTTACCTCAAGAATAGCCCTGGAATACGGTCTCTCCGATAGACTCTCAGCGGGTGTCGGGGGCACTACATGGGATGGCCTTTTCGATGCCTATCTGAAATATAGAATGGTACAACAAAAAAGAGAGAACGGCTCACCTTTAAGTATTACCCTTTTTCAAAATACTAGCTACAATAGCAATGCTTTTCCTGGGCTTGAAAATTCATTTTCAGATAGGTTATCGTTTACTACACAATTCTTGATAGGAAGAAAATTTTCGTCGGATTTTTCCGTACAGCTGGCCCCGACTTTCATCCACCGGGGTACACTTTCGTCAGGCGACACACCAAAAAACCACTTTGCGTTGGGTCTTGGAGCACGCTATAAATTAGGCCATCACCTTTCCTTGGTTTCGGAATACTATTATAGATTGAACCCCATAGAAACGTTTGACAACTATGCTCCATTCGCCATTGGGGTAAATTGGGAGCTTGGGGATGTGATGTTACAATTTAATCTAACCAACGCACAAAGGATTGTTGAAGACGCCTTTATAACTCAAACAAAACACAATTTCAACTTTAAAAACCCAAACCTGCATTTCGGTTTTAACGCCACCTATGTTATTCATTTTAAACGAAGTTTAAAATAAAAACCCCTCTTCGTTTTAAAACGCATAGCGCTGCGGCCCACCCCGTCGGATTTCCTCGCTGGCATAAGATTCGAATTTCTTGAAATTTTCACGAAAGGCATTCGACAATTTGAAAGCAGTTTTATAGTATTTCTCATCATTGTTCCATGTGGTCCGTGGACTTAAAACACTAGAAGGAACCCCAGGACACTCACGTGGTTGCGCCACCCCGAAGACAGAATGGATATGATACGTATCATAACTATATAAACCAAGGTCACCGTTCAGTGCAGCATTGATCATCGCCCTTGTATACTTCAATTTCATTCGCGTTCCGATACCGTAAGGCCCACCTGTCCAACCTGTATTTACGAGCCAAACATTCACTCCAGCCTCCAACATCTTTTTACTTAGCATCTCTGCATACGCTGTTGGGTGCAAAGGCATAAAAGGAGCACCAAAACATGCAGAAAAGGAAGGGATAGGCTCCTTAACACCAGCTTCTGTACCTGCAACTTTGGCCGTATATCCTGAGATGAAATGGTAGGCGGCCTGACTTGGTGTCAATTTTGAAATGGGAGGAAGTACCCCAAAAGCATCAGCGGTCAAGAAGAAAATATTCTTCGGATTCTTTCCAATAGACGGACGTCTAACATTTTTTATGTGATAAATAGGATAACTGACCCTGGTATTCTGCGTGATAGATGTGTCAGCAAAATCAACTTCGCTCTTGTCATCCATAATAACATTCTCCAAGATGGCACCTTTTTTTATAGCTCCAAAAATCTCTGGCTCGTTTTCAGCAGAAAGGTTAATGACTTTCGCATAGCATCCCCCTTCAAAATTGAAAACAGAATTTTCATTGTTCCAACCGTGCTCATCATCACCGATCAACTTTCTATGGGGATCAGCAGACAAGGTAGTTTTTCCTGTTCCTGATAGTCCGAAGAAAATTGCCGTGTCACCCTTCTTACCAACATTAGCAGAACAGTGCATTGGTAATGTCTTTTTCTCAACGGGTAAGATAAAATTCAATGCGGAAAAAATACCTTTTTTAATTTCACCCGTATAACCTGTTCCCCCAATCAAAGCAATCTTTCTTGTGAAGTTCAGAATTGCAAAATTATGCTGACGAGTACCATCTTCATTGGCTTTGGCCATAAAACCGGGAGCATTGATAACCGTCCATTCAGGTTCAAAAACTCGTAATTCTTCTGCGTTAGGCCTAATAAACATGTTATAGGCAAACATATTTGACCAAGGGTATTCATTTATCACTCGGATATCCGTTCTATAATTGGCATCAGCACATGCATAACAATCACGGACAAAGAGTTCTTTATCATTCAAATAGGTAATAACCTTGTCATACAAAGCATCGAACTTCGCAGGTTCAAAAGGAATATTGATATCACCCCACCAAATTTTGTCTTTGGTAATAGCATCTTTCACAATGAAACGATCCTGGGGAGATCTACCAGTAAACTCACCTGTATTCACGGCAAGAGCACCTGAAGAGGCTTCGCGCCCCATGTTCTTTTCAAGTGTGATCTTGTGTAACTCAGCTGATGTTAATTGGTAGTGGAAATTTTCGCTTTCGATTCCATAAGGCTTTAATGAAATATTTTTCTTGGGATGGTGCGAATTTGGCATTTTGTCTATAGTTTAAAATACAGTACAAATGTCTTGGTTTTTTATCTACTGACAATCAAAAAAAATGGTTTATTGTAAATATCTTAATGTTCTGAATTAGAAATTTTAATCGCATTGGGGCTATTGTTCGATATTCCTTGCTTCAAAACCAATAAGTTCATTGAATTCAAACTTCGGGCTCACTTCAATTGGATTGCAACATACCTCACAGTCTTCAACATAGGTTTGTTGCTCCACAGATGAATCCATAAGCATCGATATCTTTTCCCAACAATAAGGACATTGAAAAAAGTGTTCGTACATAACTTGGTGATTCGAAAACCTATTGAGTAAAAATCAAAGAAAAATAAGTCTTTCTTCTTCAGAGGATTTGTACAAGGCTGTAATTGCCTCAACCGCCTTCCTAGCTTCCAGTCCATTCACCATGGGAGAGTGATTTTCCTTAATTGCACCGATCATATCTTCCAATACAATCTTATGATTCAAATGGCCAATATTTGTAGGGTCTGCCGCTCCACCTGAATTATCTTTCCGACTCAGGTTTTCAGGTATAGGAACTCCGGGTACATTCCATTTCATTATTTTACCTCCCTCCATGAGTACACTCCCTTTGTCCCCATAAATTTCCAAGCGCTCAGGATATCCCGGAAACAAGGCTGTGCTCGCCGTAATCGTACCTGTTGCACCATTTTCGAAGTTCAATATTCCCGTTCCCAAATCCTCGCATTCAATATCATGTACCAAAGTCTTCATGTTTCCAAAAACAGATTTTACTTCCCCCATTAGGTTCAATAATAAATCAATTGTGTGAATACCTTGATTCATGAATGCGGCACCTCCATCCAACGCTTTAGTACCTCGCCACGGATTGTTGGAATAGTACTCCTTAGAACGATACCAATTGATATGGGCATTGCCCAATAACAAAGTACCGAGCTGCCCTTTTTTTACGGCGTTTTCAACAGCTTTGTAGTCACTGGTACATCTGTTTTGCAACACACAACCTAAAATAACATTATTGGTTTTGCAGGCAGTAATTATCTCATCGATTTTATCAGTGGTTACTTCAAGCGGTTTTTCGCAAAGTACATGCTTAATGGCTTGGGCTGCTTTTACTGCTAGCGCACCATGAAGACCACTTTTATTACAAATACAAATCAGATCTATCTCAGGGTGGCTCAAAAATTTCTGTAGATCAGCAAAAACAGGTACATTGAAAAGTTGCTCGGCCTCCTTGACCCGACTATCAGATTCTGTATAAATCCCAACAAGTTTAGCATCTTCGAGTTCCTCTATACATTTCACATACGTATTGACGATTGACCCTGTTCCGATTATTCCAACACCTAAAGTTGCCATTTATAAAATATTTAATTTGACCCAAAAGGTAATCAATATTCTAGAACTCAACATTCAACAATTGCCCCGTAAGTTGTAGCAATTGAAGTTCAGCAAGTTTTGCATCATACTTAGCTAAATTTTTATTTGTCTGGGCATTCAATAAATTGATTTGCGCCTGCCTGAATTCTATGGAGGTAATTCTTCCTAATTGAAACTG
>CAZTLZ010000217.1:0-5126 GCA_964614665.1 uncultured Maribacter sp. | reverse complement strand
TGCAAATGCAATCAACCCAAGACTCAAACGCTATGCAAATGGAAGAAGGTGTTGCTGTTAAGCGTGCAGTAAGTAAAAGCTCACGGTTATACAACAACAGAAAATGGGATTTGGTAGATGCCGCGGAAGATACTGAATTTGACATTTCGGAAATATCAGATGAAGAAATGCCTAAAGAATTAAAGGACAAATCGAAAACCGAAATCGAATCTTTTATCTCCGAAAAGAAAACCGAACGAACTAGAATTCAAAAGGAAATTCAGAAGCTCAATAAAAAACGTGAGGCTTATATTGCCCAAAATCAGAATGAGGGTTCAAAGGGAGAATTGGAAAATGCGATGATCCGAGCAATTACTAAACAAGCGGAGCGTAAAAAATATAAATGGGAATAGGCTACCGACCAAATTTCAGGAAGATCAATTCTGAACTATAAATTGTTGAACGCAGTTGGTTGGTGTTTAGCTGTGGGTCTGTCAAAAGCATCTTGGCAGGCCCATTTTATTGTGCCGCAGGGCAGTAACAATCATATTTTCTTTCGGTTTGACCAAAATCATACCCCACTGTAATTTGGTGAAATCCTCCATTATCAAAACGAATATCACCCATTTGGTACGAATAATTATAAGACACCAAGAATTTACCAATATTCGCCCCTACAATTGGCGTAATCAATTGCAAGCGCTGCTCACCAAAACTACCATCCGTTTGAAATTGTGCGCCATCAAAGCTTCTACGATATGAAATTCCGCCCCAGATTCTTCCGAAATCAACATCTTTATATATTTTGGCGTTAATATCAATCGTCTTTTCCTTTGTAAAGTCCGTGAGTTGAAATAATACGGAGGGCTCAACTTGTACAGCATTTCTACCGAAAATATATCCTACGGAAACCAAATACCTTCTAAGGTTATCGAACTCAATGGCAGAATAAAGATCACGCCCTGTTCCTAAAATATTCAAGGCTGCAACGTGCGCATAGAATTCCATTTTGCTGTACGACATTCCCAAATCCATGTTGAAGTAGCTCACACTATTGTTGGACCCGGTGATAACTGGATCAGGTATAACAGAACGAAATTCAGATTCGTCTAAGTTACTTTGTAATAAACCACCACTCAAACCAAATGAAAGTTGATTTAAATAACGAATATCACCTCCCAATTTCAAATGATGGGCATATGTCAATTTAACCCCGGTCTGTGAATGATATCCGTTGGCATCATTGTATACTATTGCGCCAACACCACTATTTGATTCCCCCAATCTAAAATGGGCATTCAAGGTTTGCAAACTTGGTGCTTCCTCAACACTGAACCATTGTTTTCTTATAGTACCTCTAATTTTTCCTCCCTCACCAATACCCGCCATTGAAGGGTACACTAGATAATAATTATCCGCTAAGTAATCAAAATAAACAGGAATGCCTTCTTGCGCAAATGACTGAAAGCCAAAAACAATGAAAGCAAGTAGGGACATCAAACGAAGCCTCATATGAGCATTGGAGATAATATTAGTATCGACTAAATATACAGTATAACGGATGAAATGCAACAATATTATCTTGGCTTTAACTTAGATTTACTTTGTATTTTTGTCTAAAATAAAATCTGATGAAAGAGTATTCAATTACTGTGGTACAAACCAGCAACCCAGCGATAATAAAATTTGAGACCAATCATTTTATCACAAAACATAAAAATTACGAATTCAAGAACATTGATGAGGCCAAAAACTCGCCATTGGCCCAACAATTATTCTATCTTCCCTTCATAAAAACTGTATATATTTCAGGTAATTTTATAGGGCTAGAGCGGTTTGACATTGTGGAGTGGAATGACGTTAAGGATGAGGTTGCCCAGCAGTTAGTAGAGTATCTAAATGCGGGAGAACCTGTGATAATCGAAGAAGAGAGCACAAAACAGGTTGCGGTAACCGTTTATGCCGAGGTAACACCTAACCCGGCAACCATGAAGTTTGTAGCTAGCAGAAAAATCGTTCCTGCGACCTTTGAGTTCAAGAATATTGAAGAGGCCAAGAATTCCGCGTTGGCAACCGAACTCTTTCAGTTTCCCTTCGTAAAACAAGTTTTTATCGATGAAAATTATGTTTCGGTAAGCAAGTATGATGTTGCTGAATGGGATGATATTACTATGGAATTGAGGGAACTCATCAGGAATTTTATCGCAGAAGGCAAAGAAGTAGTGGCTACGGATAAAATCGCCCCTATGGGAGAAAAAGCTCCTGTAACTGCAGAAGAAGCCTTGAAATACGACGATACATCACTTCAAATCATTGATATTTTAGAAGAATATGTGAAACCAGCCGTAGCTAGTGATGGCGGTAACATTCTTTTCAAATCATATGAAGAGGACAGTAAAACGGTCAATGTGATTTTACAAGGTGCTTGCAGTGGCTGCCCTTCATCGACCTTTACCCTTAAGAACGGAATTGAGACAATGCTTAAGAATATGATGGGTGACAAGGTAAATGAAGTGGTTGCATTGAACGGCTAATTTTAGCCCTTTTTTCTTACGGTATCATTTTTAATTCGTACTTTGAGAAAAAATATAAACACACTAATTATTATGGCAGTATTAAAAGTTATAGAAGTATTAGCGAACTCTGATAAAAGTTGGGAAGACGCCACTAAAAAAGCTGTTGAGCAAGCTTCTAAATCAGTAAAAAACATCCGATCGGTTTATGTTCAGGATCAAAGCGCTAGCGTAAAAGATGGAGAAATCAGTGATTTTCGAGTCAATGTGAAAATCACTTTTGAAGTGAAGTAACAAACCGGTTAAAAAGTTAAAAAGCGCTTACTTTTCGTAAGCGCTTTTTTTATTTCATATCTTAGAGGGAACTTCGTCCATAAAATATATAGTCCTTTCCCCACGAAATTTTTGGTTCGATTTTTGATGCTTTTTATTTACATTAAGTCCCTTTTTCTTACAAAAAGCTTTTTCCTAGTAAGACTACAAAATTTCAAAATGTTGAATCAAAAAAATGAAAAAATGAAAAAATTTCTAACATTTATTCTATTGATGCCCTTCATAACCTTTGGGCAAGTTGTTGGTAATGGATCGGGCATTACTACAGATACTCAAGCGGGAATAGTTATAAGAGAAGTGCCCATAGAAGGTTCTCCCTATATCAATCCTACCTACAAAGAGGGAGAAACGATTATCAATGGAAAAAGCAAAACTAAAGCCCTCATGCGATATAATGCATACTACGATTCTATTGAATTATTAGATGAAAATAAGTCACCTCGCAAACTTTTACGCAGAAAGAGTATTCAAGCAATTTTGGATGGAAGGACTTATAAAATCTTCGATTATGCTGAAGCAGGAAAAATAAGAGAGGCATATTTCAATCCTTTAAACAAAGGTGATGTCAAATTGTTATTTAGGCCAAAGAAAATTTTCATTCAAGCGGAAAAGCCGGAAGATGGTTATGACAAATATGACCCTCCAGTCTACAAGGACATTTCCACCTACTACGTATTAAATGGGGACTCACATGCCACTAAAATCAAGCTAAGCAAAAAACAAATTTTGAAGCATCTGAGCAAAAACACCGCTAGTATCAAAAATTATATCACTTCAGAAAAGCTGAATTTAAAAAAAGAAAGTGATGTGATTCGGTTATTTGATTATTACAATTCGTTGTTTCCTCCATCATCGGACAAGGGGGCGCAGAGCTAATTAAATCTTCTCTCCGATTCTAACAAGAAGATTTCATTCTATTATTAAAGAACTAGTTAACAATAGTTTAAAAGAACAAAATGAGAGTTAGTGTTCTGTGAAACTTAACTTTTCTTCTTGACCTGAAGAATAAAATCCTTTAGATAAAAAGGTTCAAAATAAGCAAGGTCTTCAAAGCTCTGTCTCGTAAATTTTTTATAAGACAAATTGGCCATTTCATTGGCTGAGGGAACTGCTTTACTATTAAAGTTAAAATTTGAATCGGTCAAAAGTTCTTGACACTTTTGAGCTCCGCTTCCAATTAAAAGAACCTTTCCTTTCTTGACAAACTCGGAAAAAGACTCCTCATCGATAATTTCGGCCTTAGTTTCTCTGACTTCCTCAAATTCTGAATTGAATACAGTAGCATATACTTCCATGCGCCTAGCATCCAAAAGGGGAATTATGAAGTCGTAGACCGCTGTACGTTTCTGATGCGCCAAACTTGTCAAGGTTGCAACCGAAATCAGTGGTATATCCAAAGCGTAGCAGAGTCCCTTTGCTGAAGCAACCCCTATGCGCAAACCCGTATACGAGCCCGGACCTTTACTTACTGCAACAGCTTCAATATCATTGAGCGTTAAAGAAGCTTTTTCAACGACTTCTTGAATAAAAACATGCAACTGCTCTGAATGTGAATAATTGGGTGTATCCTGCTCCTTCAGGGCCAATACCTTACCATCTTTAGCAATACTGACCGAACAATTGGTAGTTGCCGTTTCCAAATTTAGGATAATCGCCATATCGTTAGCAAAATTAAGGCTAAAGTAAGGCAAAAAAAAGACCCATTGCAGTTCTTTCGAAGCTGCCGGGTCTTCCTCAATTAAACACTAAATTTTAATCTAATTTAATGGGTATTCCAAAATAGAACTCTAAAACCTTTAATCTAAATATATAGTCATATTTGGTTCGAATTACATCAGCTTCCGCATTATCAACACGAGATTGTGCCTGACTGAAATCAAAAGCATTCATTAATCCGACATCAAAGCGCTCCTTAGAATATTGATAGGCCAAGCGCCTCGCTTCCGCCGTTTTTTCTGCCGCTTCGTAAGTCTTAAAAGAACTATTTACGTCAACGTAAGCTTGGTTCACGGTTGTCTCTAAAGCAAGCTTATCTTGCTCTAACTGCACCTTTGCTTTTTCTACACCAATCTGAGATCTCTTGATGGAATTTCTAGTACTGAATCCGTTAAAAATAGGAATATTCAATTGACCACCATATGTGATTCCGTCAAATAGCCAAAGTTGATCAACTAGGTCAAATCTTGAAGATGTCATCGTAGTAGGGTCAAACTGCTTTCTACTTGAATAAGAGGTGTTATAATTGAAAAAAGCGGCCAAAGTAGGGTATCTAGCACCCTTCGAAATATCGAGATCCTTTTC
>CAZTLZ010000216.1:0-5127 GCA_964614665.1 uncultured Maribacter sp. | reverse complement strand
ACCGAAATGTGTTCTTGGTATTCAATGTTTTTACGGACCACATTTTTAGAAATCTGATCACAGCCAATGTTCAGAAGAACTAAGACAACTATCGAAACTTTTTTGAACATTTTGTTTGTTTGAAATCCTTCATTTCAGGAGCTTACTCCTTTATGAGATCATAAGACTTGGAATTCATGAATTAATACTGCTCGTCGTCACTTGGAAAATCTCTGTCTTTGACATCGCTTACGTACTGAGAAATGGCATTGCCCATATCTTCGTATAAATTCATATAACGTCTTAAAAATCTAGGGTTGAACTCATGGGTCATTCCTAAGAGATCATGAATGACCAAAACTTGGCCATCTGCATGCTTGCCGCCACCTATGCCAATTGTAGGAATAGAAATATTATCAGAAACTTCTTTAGTTAATGAAGCTGGAATTTTCTCTAGAACAATACCAAAACAACCGAGCCGTTCCAAAAGTTTGGCATCCTCCATCAATTTTTTGGCTTCTTCTTCTTCTTTAGCGCGTACTGTGTAGGTTCCGAATTTGTAAATGGATTGAGGTGTTAGCCCTAAATGACCCATGACAGGAATTCCTGCTGCCAATATGCGCTTGACCGATTCTTTGATTTCAGCTCCCCCTTCAACCTTTATAGCATGTGCCCCGCTTTCTTTCATAATTCTAATAGCCGAACGCAAGGCTTCTTTTGGGTCACTTTGATAACTACCAAACGGAATGTCGACAACAATCAAAGCTCTTTGCACCGCCCGCACAACAGACGATGCGTGATAAATCATCTGATCTAATGTAATGGGTAAAGTGGTTTCATGACCAGCCATTACATTACTGGCTGAATCTCCAACTAGAATCACGTCGACCTTCGCAGCATCAACGATTTTGGCCATAGAGTAGTCATAGGCGGTCAGCATGGAGATTTTCTCTCCATTCTTTTTCATGTCTATAAGGGATTTGACCGTAACGCGTTTATATTCTTTTTTGGCGGTTGACATCAGGTTTTGTTTTATTTGGATAAAAATAAGGATTATTAGATTGTTGGTGGATTAACAATCGCTCAAAAAAACCAATGGCCGGTTCGCCGTTTGAGGTTTCGTTGTATTTTGAATCCATGTCCTTGGCTTGTTTTGGACATGGTCTTTATGACTGTACCTTAAATAGTTAATTTTTGGTTCAAACATTCAGCTGAAAAGCCATTTCTTGTCCTTTTAAAGCCAGTTCGGTAGCTAAAAAGCAATGGTCTTGCGTCATAGCCGTTTCCGTTCTATTAACTACATCACTTACGATTTGCTCCCCATAGGGCATGTGAACATTTTTACAGTCGTAGTACTTGGTTTCTTTTTGATTCACCAAGAACAGATGATTACCACCTTCACGGCCTGCAATATCTACATATTTCCGCATTTCGATATAACCTTCCGTACCAAGGATAAAAGTTCGGCCGTCACCCCAGGTTCCCAATCCTTCCGGGGTAAACCAATCGATTCGAATATACCCAGTTGATTGCTTACTTCTAACATTCATGTCACCGAAATCTTGATAATCCGGATACTCTGGGATGTCAAAATTTCCGATTTGCGAATAGCTGACTTCAGCTTCTTTAGAACCTGTATAGAACAAGAATTGATCACATTGGTGAGAACCTATATCGCATAGAATGCCTCCCGCTTTTTCTGGATAAAAAAACCAATCTGGTCTGCTTTCAGGTCGCATGCGATGTGGACCTAAACCTATTGTTTGTACTACCTTTCCTATGGCGCCTTTTTGAATCAACTCGCCTGCAAAGACCGATGCAGGGTTTCCCAATCTTTCGCTGTATTTAATAGAATAAATTCGACTTGTTTCCTTTTGAACTTTTTTTACTTCATTGAATTGCTCAAAAGTGACAATACCTGGTTTATCGGTCATATAGTCTTTACCAGCCTTCATTACTCGAATGCCCAAAGGCGCACGATCAACGGGAATACCAGCACTAGCTACCAATTGTATGCTGGAATCATCAATGATCTCATCTTCGCTTTTCGCAATCTTTGCTTTAGGATAACGTTTGGTAAACTGTTTTAGCAAATCGGGTTCTTTGGCATAAACCGCTATAAGTGTTCCACCCCCTTCAATCAAGGAGTTGACCATGCCATAGATATGACCATGATTGAGGCCAATTACTGAAAATCGAATATTCTCTTTTGGTTTTTGCCGAACTTCTTTGGGTAGAATGATTGCTTCCGGTTTTACGGCATCCCTTCCAAACATATCAAAAGGTATGATTGAGGCGGCGGCCATTCCCGCAGCTGAAGAAAGTCCCTTAGTCAAAAAATTTCGTCTGTTTGATTTCATTTGCGATGTAGTTTACGGTGTTGATTTACCACGTGTAAATTATGAAAATAAAATAACTTGTTTGAAATGGAGCAATAGGGCTATTAGGTCATAATATGATTTATTCATCCAATATTTTGTCACAGAGTTAGATTTAATTCGCCTAGGCTATCGACTGGACTTGAGATTGAAATTTGACTCAATAAAAACTAAAATTCCTGTACCCTTGGTTTCATGGTCTGGACCAAAAACGATGTTTTAAATAGATTTTTGTCTAACGGAATTTTGTTACACATGTTAAATGATTGGTTTTTAGATTTTTAAGTCTGTTAAAAGAGAGGAGTTAAACGGCCGTGATACATTTGTTATATAATTGTGATTCTAGGGAAACTTGCTACTACTAAGTTTGGACAATAAAAATCAATAAAACAATTTTATCATGATTATAAAAAAAGTACTTGTATTAGTATTGATTCCCGTGTTTTTTGGCGCATTTCTTTCATGTGAAAGTGATGACAACGTTGTGAGTGAGCCAATGGAAGAGGAAATGCCTATGGAAACCGCATCGAACGAGTTTACGGTTACCATTGAAAATGTAATTGAAACCAAGGATTACCTTAGTTCTGGCGGCACTGGTTTTTTAATGCCAGGAGAAAGTGCTTCTTACACCTTTAATGCAGGGATGGGGCAGCGACTTAGTTTTGTCACTATGTATGTGCAATCAAATGATCTATTCTTTGGTTTTGAGGAGGACGGGATTGCACTTTATGATGATGAAGGCATGGCAGTTACGGGTGATGTTACTGCTTTCGTTGATTTATGGGACGCCGGTACCGAAGTTAATGAGGAGCCTGGGGTTGGTACCAATCAGGCACCTAGGCAATCAGAAGCCGGTATGGGGACTGAAGAGAACGGAACGGTAGGACTGATCGAAGATAGTGCCGATGGCTTTACATACCCGGCAGTGGCAGAGTTGATTAAGGTTAGCCTTTCTCATGATGGCGGAACGGAATTCACCTTGACACTTGAAAATAGTAGCGGAGGTTCAGCGATACCATCCCCTCTAGCACCTGGTGTTTGGGTCGTCCATTCAGCCGAACAGACACCATTGTTCGTATCGGGTGAAGCCGCTTCAGAAGGTTTGGAGGATATTGCTGAGGATGGTAATAACGATATAAGTTTGGAAAGCCTGGATGCCAATAGTGGTTTTGTTTCCCCTTATGCACCGGGAGCATATGATGTTGGTGACAATACACTGTTTGTAGGTGCAGCTGCCGAGGCAGCACTAGAAGCTTTGGCAGAAGATGGTGACCCCTCTGGTTTTACCAATGTATTTAACACACCGGTTGGCGCTTCTGAACCTGGACCTCTATTTCCTGGTGGAAGTTACTCGTTCACGTTTATGGCCGAAGAAGGTGATAAATTAAGCTTTACTACCATGTTAGTGCAGTCCAATGATTGGTTTGTTGGCGTTGATGCCATTGATCTATATTCGAATGGAGGTCCGTTATCAGGTGATATTACGGCCATGGTAAATTTATATGATGCAGGAACCGAAGTTGATCAATATGCCGGAGCGGGTAGTAATCAACCACTAAGACAAAGCGGCCCGAACACTGGTGAGGATGAAAATAGCACTGTAGAAATAGAATCGGAAGCAGGTGCTCACGTACCATCAGTATCTGGTTTGGTCAAAGTTACCATTTCAGCGAATTAGTAAGTATACTTCGCTAATAGAACAAACCGGTCAGATTTTAGATAATCTGGCCGGTTTTGTGTATTCAGTTAGCCATAACTTCATCTAGGAGTAACTGGTTCGGAAAATCAATAATACCCTCTGTAATACTGACGTATCCAAACAACGGAAATGACATCATGTCAGTTTTCCGTACTTGGCATATTGTTTGTCATTCTCATAATGATTTATAAAATATGCACTAATACTTTAATACATATAGAATGAGTAAAATAATAGGAATAGATTTAGGTACGACCAACTCTTGCGTCTCCGTAATGGAGGGTAATGAGCCTGTGGTAATCCCTAATGCGGAAGGTAAGCGAACTACACCATCCGTAATCGCATTTGTTGAAGGTGGTGAGATTAAAGTGGGGGACCCTGCCAAAAGACAGGCGGTGACTAATCCACATAACACCATATATTCTATCAAGCGATTTATGGGTAACAAGTTTTCAGAGTCGAAAAAGGAAGCCGAGCGTGTACCTTATAAAGTTGTGAAGGGTGACAATAATACACCAAGAGTGGATATTGATGGGCGATTATATACCCCCCAAGAATTATCTGCAATGGTTCTTCAGAAAATGAAGAAAACAGCTGAGGATTACTTAGGTCAAGATGTGACAAGAGCTGTAATTACAGTTCCAGCTTATTTTAACGACGCTCAAAGACAAGAAACTAAAGAGGCAGGTGAAATTGCAGGTTTGAGTGTAGAACGTATTATCAATGAACCTACCGCTGCTTCTTTGGCATACGGAATGGACAAGAAAGATACGGACCAAAAAATCGTTGTTTTTGACTTTGGTGGTGGTACACATGATGTTTCTATCTTGGAATTAGGAGACGGTGTTTTTGAAGTTTTGGCAACTGACGGAGATACCCATTTAGGAGGTGATGATGTTGATGAAAAGATCATCAACTGGTTGGCAGAAGAATTCAAAAAAGAAGAAAGTATCGATCTGCGTCAGGATCCAATGGCTTTACAACGTTTGAAAGAAGCTGCTGAAAAAGCAAAGATCGAATTGTCCAGTACTACATCAACAGAGATCAACCTACCTTATATAACAGCTACAG
>CAZTLZ010000215.1:0-5366 GCA_964614665.1 uncultured Maribacter sp. | reverse complement strand
GATGGGAAATTCTAACATTATTATTGAGTTGATTTCTTATTAAGTTGATTTTTGGATCTCAGAAATTTGCAGGAAAAACAATAGGGTACTAAGGAGTAGAAAAAGAAACAAATTTTTGCTTTAAAAAGAGTCGAAAAATCAACTAAGAAAGAAAAAACCACATATTATCTATTTTTAGATTAATCTAAAAATAGATAATATGTGGTTAATAACCAGATGGATAGATGTGTTTATTTGAAAAAAAGATATAAATATGATAAAAACAATAGGTTTTACTGAAATTTACACCTTTTTTTGTGAAATCACTCTTTCTCTTGTAACATTTTTATCTCATCACGGAGTTTGGCAGCTTGCATGAAATCCAATTCTTTTGCAGCTTTTTCCATAGATTTCCGCTTATCGCGAATCAATTTTTCTATCTGATCTTTGGTCAAATATTCAAGGTCTGGTTCTGCTGCTCGCATCTCCTCTTTCTCAAAATGATAGGTTGAAACTGAGTTCTTCGCTAGTGCGCTATCCAGACTTTTACTAAGTGCCTTTGGTGTAATATTATGTTCTAGGTTGTATGCGATTTGTTTCTCTCTTCGGTAGTTGGTTTCATCAATGGTTTTTTGCATACTTGCCGTAATCTTGTCCGCATACATGATTGCTTTTCCATTTAAATGTCTCGCAGCTCTTCCTACAGTTTGTGTTAAAGAACGATTACTTCTTAAGAACCCTTCTTTGTCCGCATCCAAAATTGCAACCAAAGAAACTTCTGGTAAATCAAGACCTTCTCTCAATAAGTTCACTCCAATCAGCACATCAAAAATACCTTTTCTAAGGTCCTGCATAATCTCTACTCTTTCTAACGTATCCACATCACTATGAATATATCGACACCTAATGTTTATGCGATCTAAATATTTGGCGACCTCTTCTGCCATTCGTTTGGTCAAGGTAGTTACAAGGGTCCGTTCGTCTTTCTCAACGCGTTGATGCATTTCTTCAACCAAATCATCTATTTGATTTAAGCTTGGTCTGACCTCTATGATTGGGTCTAAAAGTCCAGTAGGGCGAATAACCTGTTCTACATAAACACCTTGACTTAATTGTAATTCATAATCTGCTGGTGTGGCACTTACATAAATCACTTGATTTTGCAAGGCCTCGAACTCCTCAAACTTTAAGGGGCGGTTGTCCATAGCAGCGGGTAATCTAAATCCATAATCCACTAAGTTGACTTTTCTCGACCTATCACCACCGTACATGGCGTGCACCTGTGAAATGGTTACATGACTTTCATCCACGACCATTAAATAATCATCCGGAAAATAATCTAGCAAGCAAAAAGGTCGCGTGCCTGGTTCACGTCCGTCTAGATATCTGGAATAATTTTCTATTCCAGAACAATAGCCTAATTCTCGAATCATTTCTAAATCAAAACTAGTTCGTTCTTCAAGTCGTTTGGCCTCTAAGGGTTTACCAATATCTTTGAAGTAGTCAACCTGTTTGACCATATCCTCCCCAATTTGGTGGATGGCGTTCTGCAATACATCTTGAGAAGTGACGAACATATTGGCGGGATATATCCTTAGATTATCGAAAACCTCCAAAACATTATTGTTGAAGGGGTCGAATGATTCTATTTCTTCGATTTCATCACCAAAAAAATGGATTCTGAACGCATGATCGGCATAACTTGGAAAGACATCAATAACGTCACCTTTTACCCTAAAATTTCCATTTCTAAAATCAGCTGTGGTTCTTGAATATAAACCTTGCACCAATTGATGCAAGAATTTTGTTCGAGGTATTACCTGATCTTTTTGAATGTTGATAACATTTTTCTGAAATTCAATAGGATTCCCAATTCCATATAAACAAGAAACAGATGCTACCACGATGACATCGCGACGACCTGAAAGTAATGATGAAGTGGTACTCAAGCGAAGTTTTTCAATATCCTCATTGATTGAAAGGTCTTTTTCTATGTAGAGCCCTGAAGTTGGTATAAAAGCCTCGGGTTGGTAATAATCGTAGTAGGAGACAAAATACTCAACCGCATTTTCAGGAAAAAACTGTTTGAACTCAGAATACAATTGTGCGGCAAGTGTTTTGTTATGGGCCAGTACTAAAGTTGGACGTTGGACCTGTTCGATTACGTTAGCAACCGTAAATGTTTTACCCGAGCCAGTAACCCCTAAAAGGGTTTGATACTTTTCTCCGGTCTCCATTCCTTCTACCAATTGATCGATTGCCTGAGGTTGGTCCCCTGTCGGGTTGAATTCTGATACTACCTTAAATTTCATACTCTAAAAGTACAAATAGACAGTGGTATCGGAAAGTAGGATTTTGGAAATTCTTCGAGCGATTATCGCTTTAATGCAAAATGTCCTCTTATTTCTTGTCTGTTCATAAAAATGGCCTTGAACCAGTAGTCCGATGCTGGTAATGGACGGCCATTGAAGCTTCCGTCCCAGCCACCTTGGTTGGGATTGATTTGTGCTAGAAAATTACCATAACGGTCAAATATGGAAATCACTTTTAATATTTCTTCAAAATTTTCTGGAGGAGGTATAAACTGCCATAAGTCATTTATTCCATCCCCATTTGGTGAAAAAAATCTAGGAAAATCACCCAAGGTTAAATCTCTGTCAACCGATCTACTTATGGTGCCACATCCATTTTTATCTCTTACAAAGGCGATATGGGGGCCAGTAGGGATCCCTTCAAAGATAGGACTATCTTGATAGTGCCCATTTTCATCATCAAGGGTAAATTCGTAATCACCACTTCCGCTTACAGTTATGGTAATCATCTTGCCATCCATTAGATTGATTACCTCAATTTCTTCGATAACGGCAACTTCAGAAGCAACCACGTTGAATAGTTTTGAACTTGAACATTCTATAACTTCATTGACCCCTTCTACAAAATTATAGGCCTCATAGCGATATCTGCCCGGCTCGGTGATGCCCACACTATTAGTTTCAGATAGAAGTGTCTCAGCACTTCCGCTATTGGTTCGAAACCATCGAAAACCATCGGCACTATCATCAGTGTTAATCAAATAGGGTAATTCATCACTACATATGCCCACAAGGCTTGGGAATTCGATTTGGGGCTTGCGATAAATTGTTTCACCTGTAACTTTGTCCATGATAGGGTCACAAGCATAGGGAGAAGCACCGGTGATAAAGCTTTCCTCAGTGCAAACACTTAAACTACCATTTTCATTGGAGGGTATAATGGTAACAAAAATTTCGGTGTCTTGAGGAAGATCTTCAGGAGGGGTGTATCTTAGAACATTGCCCACATCTAAATTGTCGAGTAAATCAGTACCTCCGGGTTCCGTTCCCATTGACAGATGATAAGCAGTTGCGGTTGGGGCATAGGCCCAAACAATTTCAGTAATTATCGTTACGTTTGAAGCATTATTGTCAGGCGCTAACAATAGGGTACATGGGGGTGGTGAAGTTACATCAATGGTAGAGAAGGCAATTTCCTCACATTTAATCGGAGGTTGATCAAAAGGTATTAGACTTAAGCTTAAAAAGAGCGAGGTGTTTTCTGGAAGGCCGAGTGGAGGAGAATAGTAGTTATCGATTCCTATTGGTTGACTATCCAATACTTCGGTTCCACCAGGGGTCGTTCCTAACGAAACGAGATAACCGTTTATTCCTTGAACCGCTGACCAAGTAATTGTAGCATCAACGGGCACATCCAAAGCGCCATTAGTAGGATAGCTAATAGTTGGGCACACTTGGGCGGTGGAAATAAACCACGATAGCTGCAAACCCATAAAGATTAATCGTCTCATTTTTTTATGAAGGCCTCTGTGTTAATTGGTATGAACCAGAGCTATCGCTTGAGTGTAAAATGTCCTCTAATTTCTTGTTGACTAAATGAAGTCGCCTTGAACCAATAGTCAGAGGCCGGCAGAGGTCGTCCGTTAAAACTACCATCCCATCCAATTCTTTTTGGTTCGATTTGCGCTAAAAAGTTACCATATCTGTCATATATTCTAATAAACTCAATAGTAATTTCAATGTCTGAAGGAGGCGTGAACTGCCATAAGTCATGTATCCCATCCCCATTTGGGGTGAAAAACTGAGGGAAGTCCTTTGCGGAAAGCTGTCGTTCAACAATACGACTGACCAGACCGCATCCATTTTTTTCCCTAACAAATATCGTATGTTCCCCTATTGGAACCTGGTTGAAGGTATTGCTATCTTGAAATGGACCATTTTCATCATCCAAAGCGAATTCATAGTTTCCAAAACCACTCACTTGGGTTACAATACGCAATCCGTCGGCTTCTCGAGTAACCATAATTCTTTCAATTGATGCCGGTCCGGATGAAATTACATCGAATTCCTTAACATTGGCGCATTCTACCGTATTTCCCAAGAATGCAGCATTATTGTAGGCTTCATAACGATATCGCCCCAGTGATTGGATGTTTACCTCTCTAGTTTCTGAGATTAGGATTTCAGTACCATCCGCATTAAGCTTGAACCACCTAAAACCTTGAGCGCTGTCATCACTTCGTACCGTTTTCGAGCTTTCACCTTCACAAAAACCAATTTGATCTGGAAAGTTTATTTCTGGTTTTAAGGAGTAGACTGCTCCGGTAGCTGGATTTGGCACCGAGTCACAATCAAAGGTCGGGATTCCTGTTATGAATGATTCTTCTTGGCACCCAGTAGCAGTACCATTTTCATTATATGGAGTGATTCGTACAAAATATTCTTGATCTAAGGGAAACTCTGTGGGTGGCTTATACTTCAGTACATTCCCAACATCAAGATTATTGACAACATCGGTACCACCTGATGAGGTACCTATGCTTAGGAAATAGCCGGTGGCCGTGGGAGCGTAGTTCCATGATATGGGCCTGTTTACATTTGCTTGTGTTGCTTCGTTCAAAGGATACTCCAAGGTGGTACAACCAGGAGGTGTGTTCACATTTACAGTGGTGAATTCTTCTACTTCGCAAGTTTGAACCGCTTGGCCCAAAACAAATAATCGGATAGTTACGTAGATTTTGGTGTTTTCCGGGAGGCCTACTTCAGGCACATAAAAGTTTTTGGTTCCGGAAGATCTACGATTTATAATTTCACCACCCCCTCTGGTGGTACCCAATGATACGACATAACCAAAAATACCATCGACTTTTGGCCACCGGATTTCGGTATCAACGGGTACGTCAACAGCGCCGTCAACTGGTGTAGAGATTCGCGGACACTGCTGCGCTTGCGAAAATAATCCACATAATACAAGCAAAACTAAACTTGCTTTAAACTGCATTGATTCCTTTTTAACGTTTTAGTGCAAAATGCCCTTTTATCTTCTTTTGGCTTGTCAAAGAAATTGCGGTAAAC
>CAZTLZ010000214.1:0-5448 GCA_964614665.1 uncultured Maribacter sp. | reverse complement strand
ATCTTGTAACAATTTAAAGACTTAGGTGTCTTATTATCAAATGCCAAGGTTTCGCCCCAGTACAAATAATAAAGCCAAACATGATCAAAATTGAAAATCTACACAAATCGTATAAGATGGGCAGTAATTCCCTGCATGTTTTAAAGGGAATTAATTTTTCCGTAGAAGAAGGGGAATTAGTTGCCATTATGGGCTCCTCAGGATCTGGCAAGTCAACATTGCTGAATATTTTAGGAATGTTGGATGGGTTGGATGAAGGTGCTTATACCCTTGATGGAGTTCCTATTAAGGATCTCAATGAAACCAAGGCAGCGAACTATCGCAACAAGTTTTTGGGCTTTGTCTTTCAATCATTCAATCTTATCAATTATAAGAACGCTATGGAAAATGTAGCCTTACCACTTTATTATCAAAAGGTGGGTAGGAAGGAACGTCAAGAAAAGGCGCTGAAATATTTAGATCAAGTAGGTTTGAAAGAATGGGCCACTCATTTGCCAAGCGAACTTTCAGGTGGTCAAAAACAACGTGTTGCCATTGCTAGGGCCATGGCAGCTGAGCCCAAAGTATTGCTAGCTGATGAGCCAACAGGAGCACTGGATAGTAAAACTTCCTATGAAGTAATGGACCTCATTCAGAAAATTAATGACGAAGGAAATACAATTTTAGTAGTTACCCACGAGCCTGATATAGCTGATATGTGTAAGCGTATTGTACACTTGAAGGATGGTGTTATTGTAGAAGATAAAAAAGTAGAACAAGTAAGGGCCTCAGAGTATGTTTGATAGGGACATTTGGCAAGAGATTTTTCACAGTATCAAGAACAACAAACTGAGGACGTTCCTCACGGGTTTTTCAGTGGGTTGGGGTATTTTCATATTGGTCATGCTCTTAGCTTCTGTTAATGGTATGCAGAATGGATTTTATAGTCAATTCAATGATGATGCAACAAATTCTATCTTTATAAGAACCGGTGTTACTTCAAAGGCGTATGCAGGTTTTGAAAAAGATCGTAGAATTCAACTTAGAAATGATGACGTTGAATACATCAAGAAAAGTTTTCCCGAAGATTATGAACACATTAGCGGTCGCATGTTTAGAGGTACAACGGCCCGTTATAAAAGTGAAACAGGTTCGTATTCCGTACAAGCGGTTCACCCGGATCACCAGGTCATTGAAAAGACTATTGTAACAGAAGGTAGATACATCAATATGAATGATTTGGTGTCTAGCTCCAAAGTGGCAGTAATTGGCAGAAAAGTTGCTGAGGATTTGTTTAAAGATGAAGATCCGCTTGGAAAATTTGTTGAGTTCAATGCCCTTCCTTTTCGAGTAGTAGGCATCTTCACGGATGAAGGTGATGATAATGCCGAAAGACTTATTTATGCGCCTATAACAACGTATCAGAAGATTTATAGCAATACCGATTTTATTGATGGAATAGTATTGACTTACAATTCATCATATGATTTGACAAAAGCACTTGAGTTTTCTGGGCGAATGGAAAATATTTTAAAGCGAAAACACAAAATCGCTCCTGAAGATCAGGCTGGCCTTAGAGTTTTTAACTATGCCGAAGCTTTCGATAATATTAGCAGTTTTACTGGAGTTTTGGAGTGGATCGGCATTGCGGTAGGAATACTTATTTTGATTGCAGGCATTGTAGGAATAGGTAATATTATGGTTTTTATTATAAAAGAACGTACCAAAGAGATCGGTATTCGTAAGGCTTTGGGGGCCGTACCTGGTCAGATTATTAAATTGGTGTTGTTGGAATCCGTTTTTATTACTGCTTTATCCGGGTTTATAGGCTTGTTATTTGCTACCGGTATTTTGGCTGTTATAGGTCCTAATATGAAGATGCCCGCGTTTACGAATCCTTCCGTTGATTTTTCCACGGTTTTGACAGCGACCATAATATTGGTTGTGGCAGGAGTTTTAGCCGGACTGGTACCGGCAATGAAAGCAGCGAATATAAAGCCCATTGTTGCATTAAGAGACGATAAATAATTGATGTTATGTGGTTATTTGATAGAGATTTGTGGAGAGAAGTTTTCAATACCCTTGGAAAAAATATGTTCCGTACATTTTTGACCATGTTAGGGGTCATATTCGCTATGATTATTTTGATGTTGTTATTGGGTTCCGCAAACGGTATGAGCAATGGTTTTGATAGATTATTTGCGGGTACCGCCTCTAACAGTCTTTTTGTTTGGAGTCAAAGTACTTCAGAACCCTATAAAGGTTTTGAAAGAGGTAGGCGAATTAGTTTCAGATTGGAGGATGCTTCTATTCTAAAGGAGCAAATTCCAGAAATAGATGTACTAGCTCCACGCATCGAACTAGGAAGCCATAGAGATGTAGTCACTGTATATCGAAAAGGCCGAAAAAGTGGATCTACCGTATATGGAGATTATCCTGAAATAGACAACATTACCAAAAAGAAGTTGGTAGAAGGACGCTTTTTGAATAATATGGACATTGAAGATTCCAAAAAAGTATGTGTAATCGGAGAGGAGACCTATAAATTGCTCTTCGACAAAAGTGAAGAAGCCATTGGTCAGGATATTCGTATTAATGGTGTTTTTTTTAGAATAGTGGGTATTTATAAACCGAATGACAATATAAATATAGATGGTGAAAATGCTGTTTTTATTCCCTTCAGTACATTTCAAAAAGCATTTGGTTCAGGTGATCGAATGGGTTGGATGGCTATTGCCGTCAATGAAGAAACACCAGTTCCAATTGTTGAGAGACAGATTAAAAGCATACTAAAGACTAAATACGACATTCACCCAGATGATAAAAGGGCTATTGGAAGTTTCGATATGTCGGAAATATTCAATAACATTTCATCTTTTACAACAGTCTTAAAGGGCTTTTCTTTTTTCGTGGGCATATTTACTTTGTTGGCCGGGGTAATTGCTATTAGTAACATTCTGTTGATTACCGTCAAAGAGCGTACAAAAGAGATAGGAGTGCGTAGAGCCCTAGGAGCTACTCCAAGGATTGTAAAGCGTCAAATTGTTATAGAGGCGATCGTTTTGACCGCTTTTGCCGGATTAATTGGTTTTGCCATTTCAGTAGGAATTTTGAGTGGTTTGGATGCACTGTTCGGGCAAGGAGATGATTTTCCTTTTAAAAACCCAATGGTCAGTATACCTCAATTCGGAATTTCATTTTTATTAATGGTCGGCTTAAGTGTACTAATAGGCTTAATTCCTGCCAATAGAGCTGTGAAAATAAGGCCCATAGAGGCCCTAAGAGAAGAATAATCAAAGAGAATCTAACAATCAAACCATCAAGTAAATGAACAAGTATGTAAAATATGGATTAATTGGAGTTGCGGTTATAGCAATTTTAGCAGCGATAGCCCTATTCCTTAAAAAGAATAGCAATCCAAAAAAGCTCTATGAAACTGAGACCATAGAGAAGAGAGATATTGTGAATCAAGTTATTGTTACCGGCAAAGTGATTCCTGAAGATGAGATTGAGATCAAACCTCAAATTTCTGGAATTATTGAAAAAATCTATCTTGAAGAAGGGGTAGACGTTAAAGCTGGAGATTTGATTGCAATAATAAAGATTGTACCCAATGAACAATCATTGAATCAAGCTAGAGGTCGTGTGAGAAACGCTGAAATCGCATTGAACAATACCAAAATAGAGTATAACCGAAATAAAGCGTTATTCGATAAAGGGGTAATTTCAAGTCAAGATTTCAATAATCTTCAATTACAATTAGATCAGTCTGATCAAGAATTATCAAATGCGAGGGCTGACTATCAGATTATTCGCCGAGGATCGGCCGGGGGGTCGTCAACAGCAAATACTAATATTAGGGCAACAGTTGCTGGCACTATTTTAGAGATTCCGGTCGAGGAAGGAGATCAGGTAATTCAAAGTAATAACTTCAACGACGGTACCACCATTGCGACAATTGCGGATATGTCTAAAATGATTTTTGAAGGAGAGGTAGATGAAGCTGAAGTGGGCAAGCTTAAATTAGGTATGCCGTTGGACATTAGTCTGGGCGCTTTAGAGAAATCTGCCTACAATGCTAAACTAAAATTTATTGCGCCAAAGGGGATTGAAGAAGAGGGAGCTGTTCAATTCAAAATTGAAGGTGATTTGGTGGTAAGTGATAGTTCATATGTACGGGCAGGATATAGCGCAAATGCGTCAATAGTTTTGGAAGAGAAAAAAGATGTTTTGGCTATTAAAGAGGCCTTGTTGCAGTTTGATAAGGAAACCGAAAAACCATATGTTGAGGTAGAGATTGGCGATAATGAATTTGAAAAAAAGGAATTGGAGCTAGGAATTAGTGATGGCATTAATGTGGAAATAGTTTCAGGTATTGATGAAGATGCTAAAATAAAAGTATGGAATGAATTGGCCAAAAAGGAAGATGACTCAAACAAAGACTAGACTCGAATAACACATCATTCAAAAATCAATAATCAAAAAATCATCAAATGAAATTTAGACTAACGGCTATATTACTTTTCTTGGCAATTGGGATATTATCCGCTCAAAACAAAAAATGGACACTACAAGAATGTGTTGAATATGCGGTAGAAAATAACCTAAGCATTGAGCAATTTGAATTGGATCTTCAAAATATTGAAATAGATGAATCAGATGCACTTGGCAATTTTTTACCAAATCTAAATACTCAGGTGACCGCTTCTGGAAATAGGGGTTTATCGTCAGATCCGATAACGGGCAGTAATTTTACTGCGGGTATTTTTACCCTTGGCGGTAACCTTTCATCTAACGTGACTCTTTTCAATGGTATGCGGAATAAAAACCGCATGAATAGGGCAAAGTTAAATGCCATAGCTGGGCAATACCGTTTGGATGATCTTAAAGACGATATTCGTTTGAATGTTGCATTGAACTATTTGAATGTACTTTCTAACAAAGAATCGTTGAAGGTTTTTAGAGCACAATATGCGGTAACCGAACAAGATCTAAAGAGAACGGAGGAGCTTGTGGAATCAGGAGTCGTTCCTAAAGGAGACCTTTTAGAAATTGAGGCAACTGCTGCTGGTCAAGAGCAACAGATTGTTAATGGGGAAAACCAAGTTCTTATTTCGCGCATCACCCTAGCACAGCTTTTACAGATAACGGACTATGAGAATTTTGATATTGCAGATGAGGCTTTCGAAATACCGCCCTCTGACGTTTTAAATAATTCGGCCAAATCCATTTTCGCCAAAGCTGTTGGCTTTCGAAATGATATTAAGTTATCGGAATCGAACGTATCATTGGCCGAAAAAGATCTGGATATTTCGAAGGGTGCTAGATATCCTACTTTGGCCGCTTTTTTCAATTATAATACTTCCTATTCAAGTAGAAAGCAGTTTGACCCTACTACGATGACGTCTTCAAGATTTGACCTAATTGATCAACTTTGGCTATTTGATGGAATCACATATGGTGGTCAAT
>CAZTLZ010000213.1:0-5489 GCA_964614665.1 uncultured Maribacter sp. | reverse complement strand
AACGGAAAACGATATTGTGGTGGACAAAGATATTCTTCCTGTTAACACCGGGGAAGGCACAAAAAACACCCTACAACGACTGGAAATGCTCTACGGGGGTAAATATCAATTGAATATTTCGGACACCAAGAAAATTTTTAAAACAGATCTCTACATCGACCTCACATGATAAAAGCGATTGCTTTAGATGATGAACCCTTGGCCCTAGAAGTTGTTCGGGCCTATTGCAAGCAAATCGATTTTCTTGAACTTGTGCACACCTTTACGAAACAGGAAAAGGCCATTCGCCACCTCAACAAATTCGATGTAGATGTATTGTTCTTAGATATACAGATGCCGAAACTCAATGGAATCGAACTGTATAAATCATTAAAACAAGATACCAAGGTCATTTTTACAACAGCCTATGACAAATATGCAGTAGAAGGTTTTAATGTAAACGCCACCGACTATTTATTGAAACCCTTTGCGTTCGAACGTTTCATGGTTGCTGTTAAAAAAGCCAAAAGAGAAATCGAACTGGAAACCACCAGTCCTGCCGAAAATACACATCTTACGATTAGGGCTGATTTTAAACTGCACAACATACCCTTTGAATCGATTCTCCTGATAGAAGCTTTGGACGATTATGTGCAGATTCACTTGCAAGATGGCAAAAAAATCGTAGCCCGTTCGACCATGAAAAGCATCCAAAAAAAACTGCCGGAAAGAGAGTTTAAAAGAGCGCACCGCTCGTTTATCATTCCGCTTAAAAAAGTCAGATCTGTTTATAAGGATGTTGCCCAGATCGAGGGATTTAGCATTCCGTTAAGCAATACGTACAAAGCCGAAATTTTAAAAAACCTTAACATTTAACAGGATTTTACCGCACCTATTTCTGCATTTACCTCAATTTTTATTTTAGGCTTCCTTTCTACCATAGTTTTACTTCATAATCATTAAAACAAAAATTATGAAGCGTAAAGAATTTATAAAGGGTTTAGGATTGGCCGGATTATCAGTCAGCGGTTTAGCCCTAATTACATCATGCTCTAAGGATGAAATCGTTTCTGAGACGGATACCACAGGAATGGATACCGATACTGGAACAGATACGGGTACGGACACCTCAGGTGATTGTTCGGTAACACCTAATGAGACCGAAGGGCCGTTCCCCACCAAAGACCCCAATAGTTTAAATAGAGTGGATATCATTGGCGACCGTACCGGTATCGCCTTAGATCTTGATATAACGGTACGGAACGTCAATGATTCATGTAACGTTTTGGAAGGTGCTATTGTCGATATCTGGCATTGCGATAAGGACGGCTACTACTCGGAATATGGTGGCACAGGAATGCAACAGGTCGACTATACGAGTAATCACTTTTTGCGCGGAAGACAAACGTCTGATTCAGACGGACTGGTAGAATTCGCCACCATTTTTCCTGGTTGGTACACCAGTCGGGCGACCCATATTCATGTGCACATCTATAGTGCATCGGGCAATTCACTTTTGGTTACCCAGATCGCATTCCCCGAAGGTGATAACAGTGCTGTAGTCAGGGTCAATGCCGCAAGCGACCAAGGCTACACCAAAGGAATGTCTGGCTACACCTATAATGACGATGACAATGTTTTTTCAGATGGAGTCGATGAAGAACTCTCTAGCGTATCGGGCAGCATTTCAGAAGGTTTTACGCTGACGCACGATATTTATGTAAGCGCTTAAAAGAAATATTAGACTAGATACAAAACATTAACTCTTAATTCAATAAAAATATGGTCGCAACCACACCCGCCCAAATATTCAAAGCAGACAGAAGGAACACCATACAATCGGAAGACTACCGATGCCTTTCGACTTTAAATCCGCAGGGTGTCGAAAACAACACATCGCCCTTTGGACTATTGACGACCTTCGATGAGGAAACCTTAGCGAAAGGCAAGCGACGATTTTACTATATGGAGGAAGACACCTTGGTCATCTTACTACCCTTGGTGGGACTTTTGGAGGTAGAACAATCGAACCTCAAGGGAACCCAATTCATCATTCCAGAAGAAATAAAGGTACTTTCCTTAAAAAAAGGGCAGTCGTTCTACCTATCCAATCCGTATGAAAAAGATCTGGTCAATTTCATTCAAATGCGTATCAAGGGAACGGGTCCGACCATAAAAAAATTCTTTGGAAATTATGAGAATAATGGACTCTTTCCCATCCTAGACATAAACGAATGCCAGTTGCACTTCGGTGTTTTCGAAGGACGGAAGGAAGCAGTCTACCAACTTCAAAATCCCAAAAATGGCATATTCGCCTTTGTTATCAACGGGGCGTTCGAACTTGAAAACCGTTTGTTAGAAAGTCGAGATGCCCTTTCACTTTGGAATGTAGAAACAGTGGAACTAGAAGCCCTTTCGGAGAATGCGATTGTTCTTCTCATAGAAATTCCTATCCGTTAGAAAAAAGAAATCTCCCGATGCTGAAGGATAGTTTTAGTTTAGGCAAAGTTATGGTGAATAACCCTGGATCTATTTTGATTCAGGGTTATTCACTTTGAAAATTCAACTGAGTTACCTGCCAAAGGTCTTATCCACAATAAATGCTTCCACTCGTCTTTTTCTCGGAGGACCAAGGCCATATTAATTGTAAACTTTATCGGTTTGCAGAAGTTCTGCCGAGTTCATCAGCTTCTAGAAAGAGATACTCAAAGTAATTCATACCTTCTTTTCAATACTATCAATAAATTGGATCAATTTCTCGATGGACACATGCTCCATTACAACAATTTTGTACCAATTAGGATTCTCATGGTTATCAGGTACAAGACTAAATTTAGAAGCCAATTCTGTTGAAATAAAATCAGAATATATAGTTACTATATTGGAATATGGATGTCTAAAGTATTTAACCTCCCGTTCTTTTAACTTCTCACATAACCAATGTGTTCTTTTTTGAAGAATATAGATTTTTTCCTGCCACCCAAAAGGTCCGTTTTTTGTCAATATCATCCAAATAGCTACGGCATTGGCTCCAGACCTACTTCCAATCAAGGTAAAATCTTCCCCTTCAACATAACTGGCCTGTTTGGTATTGGCGTACTTCATAAATCCTTTCCTAGCAATAAAAATGCCCGTTCCATAAGGGGCTTGAGCCATTTTATGAGCATCCAATGCAATCGAATCTATTTCCTTATTACTAAAATTAAGCTGTGAGTCCTCATTTGAAAAAGGATAGTAAAATCCTCCATAGGCTCCATCAACATGAATTTTGTATGCTACACCCTTCTTTTTCAGAACATCAACATATAAATTCGGATTGTCTACCGATCCGAACATAGTGGTCATCATATTGGCTACGATGATGAAATGTCTTTTACCTTCTTCAAAGGCCTGACCAACAGTTTTATCAATTGCATCCAGTGTGATACTTCTATCTTCTTTAGCAACGGGCACTTTGTAAATGGATAGATTAAGTAAGTTGCTAGCTTTGTCCATTGAATAGTGACTGTCTTCACTACATACAATTGCAATTTGTTCATGTTTAGAACCTAATTCATGCAAAAAAAAATTCCTGTAAATCCATATCGCTTGTATATTTGCTTCTGTACCTCCAGAAGCCACATAACCATCAAATTCGTTAGGGTTTCCTTTTAATATATCAACGGCACAAATCTCGATAAGCTCTTTTTCCAATTTTTGAGTTCCAGAAAAGTATTTTTCAGAATCATTTAGAGTATGACAACCAATATGATTAGGGTTCTTAACCATGGTTGACAAAAAAGGGGCGTCTTTTAAAAAAGTTTCATCTTTTGAAAATACTTTATCATCTAAATATGAAGCAGGAACTCCTAGTATATTTTGTTCTTCATAATTTACATTTTCCCTTAAAGCTTTAAAAACTATAGTTTTAATCTTTTCCTGCTCCTTTTTCTTCCAATATGTGTACATTATTATTTACGATTAAACCAGTTTTCAACTTGGTTGATTAGACGCTCATCATTCCAAAAAACATGTTCAAATTCATTACTCTTTGCGTTATACTTGTAATCCTCTTTCCAATCTGCAATGTTATCAATAACCTTTTTAATGGCTTCACATATGAATATCAGTTCTTCATTGGTGGTAACAGGATGAAGCGATAACCTAACCCAACCTGGTTTTTCAGTAAGGTCTTGAGTATCTATACCTTGGGTCATCTCTGCTGATTTTTCTTCATCAAGTCCAAAAAGATAGTGTCCGTAGGTACTGGCGCAAGACCATCCCCCCCGTACCTGAATCCCAAACTTATCATTCAACAACCTGACTATCAAATTATAATGGACGCCATCTACTCCAAACGAAACACAACCGATACGTTTTTCATCTATACTTCCTAAGATGCGAAGTCCGGAAACTTTTTTCAGCTCAGAAAAACAAAGGGTAAGTAATTCATCTTCACGTCTTTCTATATTTTTCTCACCCATTTTCTCTTTTAAACGGATGGCCAATGCCGCCCGCATTACCTGTAAAAATCCTGGAGTCCCCCCATCCTCTCTTGTTTCTATATCTTCACAATAGGCGTAGTCTCCCCAAGGATTGGTCCACTTTACATTACCTCCACCCGGCACATCAGGAACATCAGTTTTGTAAAGGCACTTATTGAAGACTAGTACCCCACAGCTTCCTGGCCCCCCCAAAAATTTATGTGGAGAGAATAGAATTGCATCTAAACGTTCTGCTTCGTCTTTCGGGTGCATATCTATTGTTACATACGGTGCGGACGCAGCAAAATCCACGATGCAATATCCCTTATGTCGATGCATTATTTTTGCCAATTTATGGTATGGGGTGATAATACCAGTAACATTTGAACAGGCGGTGAACGCACCTATCTTTAATGGTCTATCACTGTATTTCTTTAGCTCTTTTTCTAAATTGTCAGGACATACTAATTGTTTCTCATTACAAGGAACCACTACCACGTCCGCAATAGTTTCCATCCAAGGGACGTGGTTGGAGTGATGTTCCATATGGCTAATAAAAACAACCGGCCTTTCCTTTTCTGGCCGTATTTTAGACTTATCAGAAGAACGGAGACCTGATATGCGCTGAAACCTCGATAGTAATGAGGTCATTCCTGTACCGGTAGCAATCAACACATCATTCTCATCTGCATTTACATGCGCCTTGATAATGTCACGAGCATGCCGATATGAGTAGGTAGAGGCTTTTCCTGTTTCACTGGAAAAAGAATGTGTGTTCGCCACCATAGGCCCTATTTGATCGGTCATTGTTTTTTCTATAGGTCGGTACAATCTTCCACTAGCAATCCAATCGGCATACAGAAGTTCTTGCTTACCAGAAGAGGTTTCAAAAACAGCTCTATTGCCAATAATATTTTTCCGAAACTCATCAAAATACTGCTCCATTTTTTTGGTCATCACTTTCATTTAGTATAAAATTAGAATAATTTGTAAATAGAGAAAAGGCCGCTCAATATACTAAGCGACCTTTAGAACTAACTAACTAAT
>CAZTLZ010000212.1:0-5514 GCA_964614665.1 uncultured Maribacter sp. | reverse complement strand
TGGTGAAGGAAATGAAAATTTCCTAATGGTAAAAACAGTACTCTCAAAGGGAAGTTATGAATTGAAAAGTAAGCTTATCTTGGAAGATGGCACCCTGATTCCGGCCTTCTATACAGAAATTGAAAAGCTATAACTCATGAAGAAAGTATTTTATCTGCTCACTTTGATATTGGCGTTCGGGTGTAAAAAAGAAGTGCCACAAAAACCCAATATCATTTTTGTTTTTGCCGATGATCTGACCTATACGGCAATCAATGCTTTGGGAAACAAGGAGGTTCAAACACCCAACCTCGACGAATTAGTAAATCAGGGAACAACTTTTACACATACGTACAATATGGGGGCATGGAATGGAGCCGTGTGCGCAGCATCACGTGCCATGATTATCTCTGGAAGAAGTGTTTGGGATGTCGACAAATTTCGTCAAGGGTGGAAGGAGAACAAGAATTTTGATAAAACTTGGGGTAAGCTGATGGAGAGTGCAGGTTATGACACCTACATGACCGGCAAGTGGCATGTAGATGCTCCTGCAGATAGCCTTTTTCAAAATGTAGTTCACATAAGACCTGGTATGCCGAGAGATGCCTGGAGTCACCAAGGAACGATTCCTTATATCAACAAAATGGTGACAGAAGGTAAATCCTATGGGGAGATTAGAGCCGTTGGTTATAATCGGCCACTAAGTGAAAACGATACCCTTTGGAATCCCACCAACAAAGATTTTGGAGGATTTTGGCAAGGTGGGAAACATTGGAGTGAAGTTCTGAGAGACGATGCTCTAGGTTTTATTGAGCAGACCGAATCAAGTGACAGACCTTTCTTTATGTATCTGGCCTTCAATGCGCCTCACGACCCCCGTCAAGCACCGCAGAAGTATCTGGATATGTACCCGTTGGAAAAAATAAGTATCCCTAAAAGCTATCTCCCCATGTATCCCTTTAAAGACAGCATTGGCAATGGGCCAGATTTACGAGATGAGGCATTGGCTCCATTCCCCAGAACGGAATATGCTGTAAAAACCCATATTCGTGAATACTATGCCTTGATAACACATTTAGATGATCAAATCGGCGAAATACTGAGCGGATTGGAGAAAACCAGTAAAATGGATAACACCTATATCATATTTACCTCGGACCACGGATTGGCAATGGGGCGACACGGACTTCTGGGAAAACAAACACAATTCGACCATAGCATTAGACCACCTTTTGTGATAGTCGGGCCAACTATACCTAAGGGTAAAAAAGTGGATACGGATATCTATTTACAGGATGCCATGGCAACAAGTCTGGAATTGGCGGGTGTCGAAAAACCAGACTATGTTTTTTTCAATAGCGTTTTGGACTTGGCAGATGGAAGTCGGACCAAAAGTAATTACGATGCCATTTACAATGGTTATATCAATTATCAACGCATGATTCGAAAAGATGGATTTAAACTGATCGTATATCCGAAATTGGGTAAAGTCTTATTGTTCGATATGGATAATGATCCAGAAGAAATGAACGATTTAGCTGAAAATCCTGAATACAAAGAGAAGATTAAAACTCTTTTTAGCGATTTGCAACAACTTCAACAACAGTTTAACGACCCTCTAGATTTAAGTAATATCCACCTTAAATCCGTTGCAGCCCAATAGAAGCATACCTGTCATTCTGTTTTAAAACATATAGCTCTAGGTAAATTTGCTACGAATGTCTCTATATTGTTCAGTAACAGCTATTGATACTGCCTCTCTAAAATCGTATCTTTAAACAAACAATACCATATTTACAATGGGAAATTTCAAAAAAACCAATACCAAATCCGACAGCAGAAGAAAATTCATAAAACGCACGGGACTAGCAATCGGGGGTATTACCATACTTCCAAGACATGTATTAGGCAGAGGGTTTATCCCTCCAAATGACAAAATAAATTTAGGCTTTATCGGTCTGGGAAGACAAAATACAGGTTTGGCCAAACGCTTTATAAGTAGTACTTCCGCCCAGATAGTTGCTGGTTGCGATGTGTGGACAACAAAGAATAAAGCTTTTAAGAAAATCGTTGAAGATCAATATGCTGAAAATCGCCAAGTTAACAAGTACCGAGGAATAAGTATGTATGAAGAATACACTGAAATTCTAAGTCGTACCGATATTGACGCGGTGGTCATTGCTACACCAGACCATTGGCATGCCATACAAGCTATTGATTCATTAAATGCTGGTAAGAACGTATATTGTGAGAAGCCGTTAACTCATCGCATTTCAGAGGGTATTGAATTGGTTGAAACCGTAAAGAAGACTGGGAAAATTCTGCAAACAGGAAGTATGCAACGTTCTTCCGATAATTTCAGAAAAGCTTGTGAATTAGTCCGTAATGGATATATAGGCGAAATATCAAAAATTCTAGTGAACGTAGGTGACCCTGCCATTGATTATAATTTGCCAGAAGAAAAATTACCCAAGAAAGTAGATTGGAACAAATGGTGTGGTCCTGCTCCATTGCTAGCATATAATCACAGGCTCGCTCCTTCAAGCAACGACATTGATTTTTGGCCCGATTGGCGTAAATTCAAGGAGACCGGCGGGGGTATTTTGTGCGATTGGGGAGCACATATGTTCGATATTGCCCAATGGGGAATTGGTATGGATAATTCCGGGCCAATGAGATATGTTCCTCCAACAGATAGAACTGCAGTTCGTGGATTACGAATGTTCTATGAAAACGGAATTGAAATGGTTCATGAGGACTTTGGTCGCGGATGGGGAGTTCGATTTATCGGAAGTGAGGGTAGTTTGGATGTTAGTCGGAAATACCTTGATACTAATCCAGAAAACATTCTTTCTGCGGAATTAAAAGATTCAGATACCCGCTTATATGATTCTGGTGGAAACCACTATCAAGATTGGCTGAATGCCATTAAAAACAATACAAAACCCCTTTGTGATGTTGAAACAGGACATCGCTCTGCCTCTATTTGCAATATTGCCAATATTGCTTATCAGTTGGGTAGACCTTTGAATTGGGATACTGAGGAACAACATTTTAAAGGTGATGCCGAGGCTAATGCGTTAAGAACTAGGACTAACCGGGTATATTAAAAAACTATTAGGGAAAAGCTTGAAATTTGTTCAGTTCAAGGTTGAGACCAGCATTGTTATTGTCTCGGAGGTGTCAAAGTCCAATGTCTGCGAATTGACCCGGCCAAGGTACTCCCTGGTCAAAGATTCGCTATCCTAAATGCTATATTTCTTTACCGTTCTATACCCGTAAAACGCGACGACAAGAAAACATCCCAAAGGTAGAATAAATGAAAAATTGACTTCGGATACACCCATAATATTGATATCGTTGTAAGCACTACCACCCAAATCAAGAATTAACCCTTGAAGTACGGGCATAAATGCCCCACCAACAATGGCCATTACTAAAAAAGCAGAGGCAGGTTTCGCATCATCTCCAAGTCCGGTAAGGGCGATTCCGTAAATGGTTGGAAACATCAAAGACATACAGAACGAAACCATAACCAGACTGTAGAGTCCACCTATCCCCTGAATAAAAATGGTGCCTAGGCAAAAAATAACTGCAAGTAGAGATAAAAGCATCAATAGTCTTCCAGAATTAATAAATTTCATTAGGTAGGTGCATAAAAACCGTCCAAGTAAAAAGATAATTAGTGCCGCATATGCATAATTTACAGCTTCTCGATTATCTATTCCTAAATTTTCTGCATATTGATATATATAAGTCCAGCACATGATTTGAGCCCCCACATAGAACATTTGCGCCAAAACGCCCCCGACAAAACGTTCTTTTTTAAAAATCCGTTTTATCGAACTCCACATGTCAGTAGAATTTTCATCCTTTTTCTTTTCTGGGGTTCTAACGAATGAAATGATGATAAGCATTACGATTACGAATAATCCCAATGCGACATATGGATTACGAATAACTTGCAAATCCGAAGTTTTTACTGTGGCTTTTGCCACGCCGGTAAGTGTTTCATATATCGAGTTGCCATTGGCATCTACATTATCGGATTGCAGAGCGGCCAAAATAAAGGTCTGAGCAACAAAAAGTCCGGAAAGAGCTCCTATAGGGTTAAATGCTTGAGCCAAATTCAATCGCTGTGTGGCAGTTTCCTCTGCGCCCATATCCATAATAAACGGATTCGCCGTAGTCTCTAGAAAAGCTAGTCCGAAGGTAAGAACATAAAGGGCCACAAGAAAAAACATATAGTTCTCCATAGCCGCCGCAGGATAGAATAGAAGTGCCCCAATAGCATACAAAATGAGCCCTACCAAAATACCTGTTTTGTACGTGTACTTTTTTGCCACATAGGCCGCTGGAAGAGCCATAGTAAAATATCCCCCATAAAAGGCGGCCTGTACCCAAGATGCTTGGGTGTTGCTTAACTCTAAAATCTTTTTGAATGCCGAAACCATAGGGTTGGTAATGTCATTGGCAAATCCCCAAAGGGCAAAAAGTGAGGTAATCAAAATAAATGGGAGTAGTACTGCCTTAGAAACAACTGGTATTTTCAGAGGTTTGCCCATATTTTGGATTAGTTAAATTGGTCTTAGTTACTTATTGGTTAAAAGAGCTCGATCCAAATGCACATAGCCTCCATCAACGGTGATGAACTGCCCAGTAGTATGTGATGATTTCTCAGAAATGGTGAACAAACATACATCAGCTATCTCTTGAGGAGTGGTCATTCGGTTTTCCAAGGGGATTTTTTTGATGATGGACCTTAACTTTTCTTCTCCGTCCGGCAAGGTTTTGACCCAAGTATCATAGGAAGGCGTCCAACATTCCGAAATAATAATAGCATTCGAACGAATACCTTCCTTAATCAAATCAACGGCCCATTCCCTAGTTAGACCTAACACACCTCCCTTAGCAGCGGCATATCCAGATGTTCCTCCCTGGCCAGTTAATGCTACCTTAGACCCAATATTTAAAATATTTCCTTTTGACTTTTTCAACCATGGCAAAGCATGCTTAACAACCAAGAAATAGCTAACCATATTCAGTTTTAAGGAATCCATGAACTCTTCATAGGTAGCGTCAAGACCTACTCCATCGTTAACACCGACATTATTGATGACCACATCAATTCTACCATATTTCTCGGCTATGTCATCAACTGCCTTTTCAATCTGTTCAGGATTGGTCACATCGGCTTTACAAAAAATGGCGTCGATTCCATCTTCCTTGATTTTGGCTATATATCCGTGGCCTCTATCATTTTTATCAATAACAGCTGGTATTGCACCCTCTTCAGCCAGGGCCTGTAATACAGTATGTCCTATACTGCCATCTTTGCCCGCTGCGCCGGTAATCAAAACTACTTTTCCCTTCAAACCCAAATCCATAACCTACAAGTTATAAAATTCAACGGCATTCCGACCCATAATTGCATTTTGCTCTGTACTACTTAAGGTCTGAATAAAATCACTTATAATGTCTTTTACCTCTCCATAACTTCCTGCCACCAAACAAACTGGCCAATCAGAACCATAC
>CAZTLZ010000211.1:0-5531 GCA_964614665.1 uncultured Maribacter sp. | reverse complement strand
GCAGGGTCATCAACTGAAATACCACCCGTAATATTCAAGAAAACATCTTTTGCACCTAATTTGAAACCCGCCCGTTTTTCCAGCACGGCCAAAAGCATATTCAGGCGTTTTGCATTATATCCAGTTGTGGAGCGTTGTGGAGTTCCATAAACCGCAGTACTCACCAAGGCCTGAATTTCAATCATTAGGGGTCGAAGACCTTCAACAGTTGAAGCAATAGCAGTACCACTAAGCCCCTCATCATTTTTGGAAATCAAAATTTCCGAAGGATTATTGACTTGACGCAATCCGCCACCTTGCATCTCGTAAATACCTAATTCAGCAGTAGAGCCAAATCGGTTTTTAAGTGCTCTTAGAATTCGATACACATAGTTGCGGTCTCCCTCGAATTGAAGCACAGTATCTACCATGTGCTCTAAAATCTTTGGTCCTGCGATAGAACCGTCTTTAGTAATGTGACCTATTAGAACAACAGGAGTGTTGGTTTCTTTGGCAAACTTGATGAGTTCTGCAGTACATTCGCGTATTTGTGAAATGCTACCTGCTGCCGATTCGATATAATCGGAATGTAGTGTCTGGATCGAATCAATGACTACAATGTCGGGTTCGGTATTCTCAATTTGCCGAAATATATTTTGTGTTTTTGTTTCAGTAAGGATAAAACAGGTCTCGCTGTTCGGGTGGATTCGGTCTGCTCGCATTTTTATCTGCTTTTGACTTTCCTCTCCGGAAACATATAGAGTTTTATATGGAAGTTTTAATGCAATTTGGAGCAATAATGTACTTTTCCCAACTCCAGGTTCTCCTCCTAAAAGCACAAGTGCACCTGGGACCAATCCGCCTCCAAGAACGCGATTGAACTCAAGGTCAAAAGTATTTAGACGCAACTCTTTATCTGTGCTGATTTCGTTGACACGTAAAGGTTTGGCAATTTTCCTTTTCGTACTCGAAGTTGGTTTCCAATCTGATTTCACTTCTTTCTGTACTACTTCCTCCACAACTGTATTCCATTCTTTGCATGCAGAACATTGCCCGACCCATTTGGCATATTGGGTGCCACAATTTTGACAGAAAAAAGCTGTTTTTGTTTTGGCCATCTTGTTGAATGAAATTCAGACGAAGATAGAACTTTGCTGATTAATGTTGAAGAATCGTTAAATCAAAAAAGAGGTCCTAAGACCTCTTTTTAAATGTTTTTTGATTTGGGCTTAATACCCAAAATCAGCTTTTAAGGCATCGATTTTCTCCAATGCCATCTCTTTGGTCAGAAAATCGATTTCATCCATACCAAAAGCTTTCTCGAATGTCTTTAGTGCTTTTTTAGGTTCTCCCATTTGCTCATAGTATTCGGCTTCAAAATAAAAACCCAACATAGTGCCTGGGAACTCCCTTTTGCATAAATCAGATAGTGGTTTCAAAGATTCGAAATCTTCCTTTTTTCGTATGCCTGCATATACCGCCATAAGGTCATTGAGTTCAACCTTTTTTGTAATACCGAAAAGGTCTTCAATGTTTTTGTACTTGTTTTCTAAATAATCAAAGATGGGTCCATCAGAGGTAAGCATTTGCGTCTTATATTCTTTAGGGCTAATCGGCTTGAACATTCCAAAGATGTTGTCAAAAGCTTTTCCAATTCCATAGGTGGCTATAGAGATATGGTCGGCACCTTCATATTGATCAAAATAATAGTGCAATGACTCTTTTTCAATGGCTTTTATGGCTTTGTCCATCTCCAGAATTCGAGAAGTATGTTTGCTTTTTTCCTTTTCAAGGATCAACTGATAGAAAATCTGCTTCTTGAATGCTCCCAACCTAGCAGGAACCCTATTTTCCATTTCAAAGGCTAGGGTCGGAGAAATATTGATATAGGCATTAAATACGGAGTTTTCTTTAAATAACCAGTAATTCTGAAAATTGGCCGTAATGTCATAGCCCACTATCATCTTGAAGGGTGCTGTACTGTAATTCAAATCTAAATAAGGAATCATCTCCATCCCTAAAAATTCAAAGAACTTTTTACCTTTTTCAGAAGGGAGTCCACTTTCTTCTTCCCATGCACAATCATCCAATCGAATACTTTTCTCATTTTGATGTACCCCTACTACTATACTTTGGGGCATGCCATGAAATTGGCTATAAAATTTAGAAGTTGCCACCACTTGATCAAATAAATATTCTGCATCAAGTACAACGATTAATGGGTACTTTTTTTCTTCATCATAGTCTTCAGGAAAGTAATAGCTAACATCCCTGCGCTCTTGAAGTTTGAAAGATTCGAAAATTTCTTGGGTAACCTGAGCATTGCTTCCAAAGCAAATGAATAGTGCAAAAAAGGTGAAAAACGTTCGCATGATACTATTTTGATTCGAAGCCGAAGAATTTCGACTATCTATTTCTGTTCAATAACGGTAATAACAGAAAAGATATTGCACCCAAAACAACGTTCATCAATGTTTGCGCGATCCACATAATCCACCCGAAGGCATCTCCGGATACTGTACTTATTCCGAAGAGGGCCAAGGCTTTGCTGACCAATATTGGGAAAAGACCTACTCCAGCGTTGGTAGTTGCCATAGCAAAAGCACCAAACACAAAGGCTACCATAACTTCACTTAGTGCAAGATCACTGGTTTCGGGGACGGTAAATTTTATAACCCACATCATGGCGATATAGCAACCCCATATAAACAGCGTGTGAAAAACAAAGGCCCATTTACGTTTCATTTTGAATATGCTAAATACACCATCCATGAGCCCTTTTACAAATTCCTTTATTTTCATTGCAATGCGAGAAGTCGATCTCTTGACAAAGACAATAAAAATGAAGAAGGATATGACACCGGCAGCAAAAAGTAAAAAAAGACCATTTAAATTAAAACCACGTTGTTGGAAAAAATCTATGATAATATCCGTTTGTAGAATGAGAGTTATTGCAACGATCACCAATAACATAAAAACATCCACTATTCTTTCGGTAACAATGGTGCCGAAGCCTTTTTCAAAGGGTACGCCTTCATACGTCGTCAAGGCCGTGGCCCTAAGAAACTCCCCTGTGCGTGGGACACCCAAATTTGCTAAATAGGCCATAAATATCATTAAGATATTATTTATCAATTTCGGTTTGTAACCTAAGGGCTCCAGTAGATAGTTCCATCGAATTGCTCGAGAAATATGTCCGAGCAGGCCGATTAAGAGAGAGAGCGATATCCAAAATAAATCAGCTTCTTTAACATAGTAGAGGATTTTTTCCCTGTCGGCCGGGGCAGTTGAGGTATACCAATACCAAACCAAAAAAACTCCCAAGGCAATTGGGAGTATGGTTTTCAAGGTCTTTTTTATGTCGTAACTCAAAATTAGTTCAACAGATTATTCTCTTCGTTGGGGAACACAAGTGACGGATTGAAAGACTTCGCCTTTTCAATGTCCATTCGAGCATAAGTAATCAATATGAGTATGTCTCCAACGGCAACCCTTCTAGAGGCCGCACCGTTCAGGGTTATTTCGCCACTTCCTCTTGGTCCAGGAATGGCATAAGTCTCTAATCTTTCACCGTTGTTGTTGTTTACGATCTGTACTTTTTCGCCCTGAATGATATTGGCGGCATCCATCAAATCTTCATCAATAGTGATGCTGCCTATATAGTTTAGGTCGGCTCCGGTCACTTTAACGCGGTGAATCTTTGATTTTACTACTTCAATTTGCATGTGACAAAGTTAATTAATTGAGGGCTATATTATCAATTAGTCGTACATCTTTCGCATAAACGGCAATGAATCCTCTATATTTTATATTTGGTCGTTTTCTTTGAACAGGCCTTAATTTCTCTTCATCAGTAATCAAAAAGTACTCAAGTTCGAGATCTGCATTTTTTTCGAATTGAGCCACTACCCATTCTACAACCATTTTAGCACTTTTCGTGCCAAATTTCTTTTTGGCAGAAAGTAGGGTTTCGTAAATAAAGGAAGCTTTTGTTCTTAACGATTTAGAAAGCCTTTCGTTCCTAGAACTCATTGCCAGACCCGTGTTTTCCCTGACAATTGGGCAGCCTATAATTTCAACAGGTATATTTTGAATAGCAACTAATTTTCTAATAATCTGTAATTGTTGAAAATCTTTTTCTCCAAAATAAGCGCGATCTGGCTGCACCAAATTCAATAATTTTTCTACTATAGTACCAACACCTTCGAAGTGCCCATCCCTAAATGCACCTTCCATCACTTTATCCAACCCTTCGAGGTCATATGTCATTGATTTCATCTCTTTGCCATAAATTTCAGAGGCCATAGGGGCAAAAACAATAATTTCTTTTGAAATTTTCTCCAAGAGCTCCATATCGGCTTTAAGACTGCTCGGATATTTACTTAAATCTTCTTGATTGTCAAATTGGGTTGGGTTGACGAAAATGGTAACGACTGTTGAAGTATTCTCTGAGTTCGCTCTAGCGACCAAGGAAACATGACCTTGATGAAGTGCGCCCATGGTGGGCACTAGGCCCAAACTTCCCTTTTGTTTGGACAAGGAAAGTTGTGACTGAAGTTCTTTCTTTGTTTTGACTAATGGCATTTCAATAATTTAAAAGCTAGCAAACTTACTATAATTACTGCTAATCTCTATAATTTTCGTAGTTTTGCAGCTACGCTCATATTTAAAATAAATTGCAACTTTATGAATGGTAAAAAGATATTGTTTGTATCTTCTGAATTAGTACCCTACCTACCGGAAAACGAGGTTTCTTTAATGTCTTACGAAACTCCTAGAATGGTCAACAGCAATGGAGGCCAAATAAGGATATTCATGCCTAGGTATGGCAACATTAATGAGCGTAGGCATCAGTTGCATGAGGTCATTCGTTTATCAGGTATGAATCTCGTTATCAATGATATGGATATGCCTTTGATTATCAAAGTAGCTTCCATACCGAGGGAGCGAATTCAAGTGTACTTCATCGACAATGACGAATATTTTAAACGTAAATCAACTTTTACAGATGCTGATGGAAATCTATTTTCCGATAATGATCAGCGTGCCATATTCTTTGCAAAAGGTGTGGTAGAGACTGTTAAGAAACTGAATTGGTCACCTGACATTATTCATGTGCATGGCTGGTTGGCCTCTCTATTGCCGTTATACCTAAAAAAATACTATGCTGATGAACCCTTATTTGGCGATAGTAAAATTGTTACCTCAGTATATGGCAAGGCCTTTGATGGCGAGTTAGATAAAGAAATGATCAAGAAGGTTGTTTTTGATGGTGTTTCGGAAGATGAAATCGAACCATTAACCACGCCTAACTATAATAATTTGTTAAAAGTTGCGGTAGATTTTTCAGATGCCGTTATTTTAGCCTCGGAAGAGATTCCAGAAGAATTACAAAACCATATTTCCAACCTAGAAAAACCCGTGTTGCCGTATGTTTCTTTACAAGAATTTGAAGAGGCGTACGCCAATTTTTACAACACTGAAGTTTTAAAATAATCTAAATGAATTTTTTGAATAGGATAAAATTTCCTGCCCTTGCAGGAATTTTGCTT
>CAZTLZ010000210.1:0-5552 GCA_964614665.1 uncultured Maribacter sp. | reverse complement strand
GCTGAATTTTCATGAAAGGTATCCATGGCCAATTCGTCAGAAGCCCATAAATAGATCAAAAGCACACATGTTAAACCCGTTGACAAACCGATAATATTGATAAAAAAAGAACTTTTTTGCCTTTTGATGTTCCGAAAGAAAATTTTGATGTTTTGTTTTAACATGACTTTTTTGTTTTAAAGGTGGTGGCTCAAAATTTTTATGTTGGACCTTACAGATTTCAAATTCTAAAGGTTCCTGTTTCTCAATTCTAACATCTTATCTCCTTTAGGGTTAAGACTTTTATTCATCTCGCAACGATTCTACCGGATTCGCTAGAGCTGCTTTCATGCTCTGCCAACTTACCGTTAGTATTGCGATTAAAAGAGCGGAAATCCCTGCCAAGGCAAAAATCCACCAACTCATGTTTGTTCTATAGGCAAAACCTTCAAGCCATTTGTTCATTGCGTACCATGAAATGGGTACGGCAATCAAAAATGCGAGACCGACCCATCTTACAAAGTCCTTATTCAAAAGAGAAAGAATTTGACCAATCGTTGCGCCGTTTACCTTTCTTATACCTATTTCTTTTTTTCGCTGTACCACGGTATAGGAGGTAAGGCCAAACAAGCCCATTGAGGCAATGAGAATTGCTAGAGCCGTAAAGATTTGAAAGGCAGAACCGAAGGCTTTATCTTCATAATATTGTGACTCGAAATTTTGATCTAAGAAAGTATAGTTGAATGTACTTTGGGGAAACAGTTCTTTCCAACTGTTCTCGATTTGCGTGATTGCATTCGTCATACTTGTTGTGGATGAAGCGTTTTGATTGAATTTTAAAAGAAGATTATTTTCATTTGAAGAGTGCATCAATAACATAGGTTCAATATCGATCTTTAACCCAAAATGATGATAGTCTTTCACAACCCCTGTAATGACCCAATCGTCATCAAACATTTTAATGGTTTTGTTTATAGCATCTTCCATGTTCGAAATCCCCATGAAGCGAACAAATTTTTCGTTCATGACAACATTATTACTACGCCCTTCAGAATTTTCTTTGAAAGGTTCGCCGGCAACGAATTCCATATTCATCAATTCGAAATAGCTTGGATCGACACCGTAATTGTAGGTAATTCTCTTGTCGTCTCTTGTTCCATCGGGAAAGGTGATTCCCGCATTTGAATTTAGAGCATCATATCCCCCACCAGGATATGTTCTTGCACCGGCCGTACCTTTTACAAAGGGAAACCTTTTCAATTCGTTTTTGAAGGTTTCCAATTTATTTGCAAATATGGAATCTGGTATCGCATTCAATGCCCGACCTCTGAGAGCGACAACTTGGTTAAGGTCAGTTCCGATAGGTTGGTCTTGTAAAAATTTGATTTGTTTGGTCACTATAATTGTACCTGTGAGTAAAACAATAGTGGCCAAAAACTGGCCCATAATTAGCGTTTTTCTAATCGTAACACCATTTCCTGAAGTGCGTATTTTTCCTTTTAACGCTCTGGTCGGGGAGTAGTTACTTAAAACAAAAGCGGGGTAAATTCCTGATACTACTGTTCCAAAGAGAATGAAACCGATCATCGGAAGAAAATCTATGACATTGGCAAAGCCTATAACCAGTACTTTGTCGATATAGCTATTGAACATTGGTAAAGCCAAGACCACAATCAATATGGCAATGGCAATGGCTACAAAATTCAGCAAAAAGGACTCTAAAAGTGATTGTAGAATGATTTGGGGTTTCTGGGCCCCAGCTACTTTTCGAATTCCTGTTTCCTTAGCTCGCTCCAAAGATTTGGCAGTTGAAAGATTGACATAGTTCAACCACGAAAGAACAATGATAATCAATGCAATCGCCAAAAGAAAGCTGATTCTACTCGCACTTCCGTTGGCTTCTGCCTCATAGGGTTTATCGGAATATAAATGGATGTCTTCCAAAGGCTCGATATTGTGTCTTTCGAATGGAAGTCCGTCTACCTTGAAATCCATTATTTTTTTCTTCAACAACTTAGTGTCTGCCAGAGGATCTACTTGTAGGTAAGTAAAATACATATTTTGATTCCAGGTAAAATCCCAATCGCCCTCAAAAGATTTCCAAGTATGAAATGTTTTGAAGGAAATCAAAAAATCGTTTTTGATATGTGTGTTTCGGGTAGTTTCATCAAGGATTCCTGTTACCGTAAACACTGGACTATTGCTGTCAAATACCTTTACCGTTTTTCCCATTGGCTCTTCAGACCCAAAGATTCTTTCTGCCAAAGGTTTTGTAAGTACTATGGAATACGGTTCGTTCAAGGCTTTTTTGACATCTCCATTTTCTAATTTTCGGTCGAAAATCTGAAAAAAGTTTGGATCGGCGAGCGATCCCTTATTTTGATCAAAGACAACATTATCTCTCATAAGAACAACTCCGTACATTTGTCTGAGACGTACAAAATCCAATACTTCCGGAAACTCTTCTTTAAAAGTAGGTCCGCTGACTATGTAGGCATTCGCATCTCCTTCTACCCATTCTCCTCCTTCCAAATAATCCATGTATAGGCGGTGTACGTTTTCAGAACCTTCGAATCGGTCATAGTTTTTCTCATGATTAACGTATAGCATGATCAATACAAAAGAGGCAATACCAATCGCCAAACCAAAGATGTTTATGAAAGAGTACATTTTGTTCTTGAGGAGGTATCGTGTCGCGATTTTCAGAAATAGTTTGTACATGGTTCTTAATTTAGTTGTTTGTTGTTCGCTTTTACTACTTACTGCTAATTGATTACTGCCCCCTGAATTACTCAGTTCGTAAACTCTTTACCGGGTTGGCAAGGGCTGCTTTTATGGCTTGAAAACTTACTGTAAATAGGGCAATACACACGGCAATGCTGCCAGCTATGGCAAAAACTGCCCATCCTATATCAATACGATAAGCAAATCCTTCAAGCCAACTGCTCATTACCCAAAACGCAAAAGGAAAGGCAATAACCAGGGCCACCAACACCAATTTTAAAAAGTCTTTAGAGAGCATTTGTGTAATGCTCATAACACTTGCCCCTAACACCTTTCGAACTCCGATTTCCTTTTTTCGCTGTTCTGCGGTATATGTGGCCAACCCCAAAAGCCCCAAACAAGCAATACATATAGCCAAAAGGCAGAATGCAATACTTACTTTTGCCGCCCGTTTCTCACGCAGATATAATTTTTCTAGATTTTGATCTAAAAAGGAATAGTTAAAATCGAGGTTAGGAACCACCTTTGAGAATGATTTTTCAAATTGCGATACTATATTTGAAAGGTCATCAGAATTGAACCTGACCAGCATAAATAATTTGCCTTCGCTTGTATTGTTATGAAAGGCATATGCACCTATGGGCTGGTGCAATGAGGTAAAATTAAAGTCATCTACCACTCCAATTATTCTACTGGTCTTTCTGTAAAAAATATTAGGTTCTTTACCAATAGCCTCATCAGGGGTATACCCCAAATAATCAATGGCCTTTTTGTTCAAGACGACATCAACTATGGTGTCACCAGCATTTTTATGAGCTGGTAGGGTCTTGCCTGCCAATAGGTTCAACTTTAGCACATCCAATATATTGGCCTCGGCAGTATTAGCTTGTAAGGCAATGCCTTGGTCTTCACCTGATTCACTTTTAGATAGTATATAACCACTTACATCCATTCCGGGGAACCCTTGCGCAAAGACCACTGATTTTACCTCGGCCATATTTTTAAACTCTTGGGCCAAAGCGGTTTTATTTTCATTGCCCCTAAGACCTCTTGTTGAAATCGCCATCACGTTTTCAGGGGAAAACCCTAATTTTTTATTTTGAATATAATTGGTCTGTTGATAGATGATTAAAACCCCAACAATAAGTGCAGCAGAGGCAGCAAATTGTAGCACCACCAACCCCTTTCTTACCAGTACGTTGCCTTTTTCATGTTTTAAGGAGGGCGATAAAACTTCCTTAGGTGAAAATTTGGATAAAAACAAAGAAGGATAAGCTCCCGACAACAATGTTGTTACTAACCAAATGCCCAAGATGGCCCAAACAAAGGCATTACTATTTAGGAGATGTACAGATAGTTTTTGATTGGTCAACACATTGAAACCCGGCAATGACAAAATGACCAACACAATTCCTAAGACTACTGAAATAGCAGTCAGCATTGCAGTTTCTATATAGAATCGTACCACCAATGATTTTGATGAGGCCCCCAAGGTTTTACTGACTCCGACTTCTTTTGAACGTTTTTGAGACCTTGCAGTGGCTAGGTTCATATAGTTTATACAAGCAATCAAGAGAATGAGGATTGCCAAATACCCAAGGTTTTTGACTTCAGCGATATCACCAATATTAGAAGCGTACGAATTTTGATAGGTAGCCGAATATAAATGTACTTTGGATAATGGCTGTAAAGACAAACCATACCATTGATTATCCTTTTCAACATTTTCGTCTAACATTTTACCCATTTGAGCAATGGTTGCTTCTATAGTAGCATTTTTTTTAAGAAGACAATACGTTTCAAAACTAACATTGCCCCATGATTCTCTATCATAAAACCATGAGCCATTGCTAGAAGCCAAAATGTTCGCATCTAAAGTGCTGTTTTTGGGAAAGTCTTTATAGATCCCAGTGACTTCAAGTTGTTTTTGGCCGTCTACCAAAACAGTCTTACCCATAGGGTCTAGACCATTGAAATATTTTTTAGCCGCCGATTCGGATAGGATTACGGTATTGGGTCTTTCCAAAGCACTTATGTTATTACCTTGAAGCATTTCAACATCAAAAATTGACAACAACTCTTTATCCACCCAAAAGAACATGTCTTCTGTATAATTTTTATCATTTGTTGCGATAGATGCCGTTTGACCAAAGCTGTGTTTATATACTCTAGCAGCCATTTCTACATTAGTTACGTTCTCTTTTAATGCAGAAGCCATAATAGGAGGTGAAGTTGCCCAAACCTCATTATCAAACTCATTGTCAGTTTTAACCAAAACCCTATGAATGCGGTCTTTTTTAGGGTACATGGTATCGAAGCTAAGCTCATTTGAAATGAACAAAAACAGCAAAAGGGTAATGGCCAACCCTAAGGAAAGACCAATGGTGTTAATTAAAGAAAACAAGCGGTTGGTTTTTAGGTTTCGCCAAGCGATTTTGATATAGTTTCTAAACATGTTTTTTGGTTTAGTTGTTTGTTGATAGTTGTTCGATTTTCACAGCTGATTGATTACCGCCCCTGAATTACTCCGTTCGTAAACTCTTAACAGGATTCGCCACAGCCGCTTTTATACTTTGGTAACTTACCGTAATAAGGGCAATAGCCACAGCCAATAAGGCCGCAATCAGCAAGGCCCACCAAGGAATATTGATACGATAGGCAAAATCTTCAAGCCAGCGATCCATGGCAAACCATCCCAATGGCAAGGCCACTAGAATGGCAACTCCTACAAGTTTTAGAAAATCTACAGATAGTTGATACGTGATTTGCCCAACTGATGCCCCCAACACCTTGCGAACACCAATCTCCTTAACCCGTTTTTGGGCATTAAAGGCAGCCAGGCCAAATAA
>CAZTLZ010000209.1:0-5712 GCA_964614665.1 uncultured Maribacter sp. | reverse complement strand
TTCCTTTCTTTACTCCATAGGAAGCCTTACTAATTGATTTTGCAGGGGTTAGGATGTTGTAGGCTAATCCCATGTATGCAATGAAAGAAGAAGCATCCAAGGTTTTATCTATTAAAACCATCTTTCCACCAAACCATAATAAAACCCCTATAACGAGAATACCCAAAAATTCTCCAGTTGGGGAAGCAAGATTTTGACGGTTCAGCAGCTTATTGCTGAAGTCGAAAAAGCGCTTCGTAGAATTTGAAAAAGTTTTATAAAATCGTGATTCTGAGTTAAACGCTTTGATTACCCTAAGTCCGCCCAGGGTTTCTTCGACAATGGATAAAAATTGTCCCTGCTCCTTTTGAACGTCATCCGATTGTTTTTTGAGTGATTTTCCAATCCAAGAAATAATACTTCCCGCGATAGGGATAAAAATAAAAACGAACAATGTTAATTTACCACTAATGCTGAACATGATTAGAATGGTAAAAAGAATAGTCAATGGGTCTCGAACAATCAACTCTAAAATTGAAAGAAAAGAATGTTGAATTTCAAGTACATCTGAAGTAATACGTGCAATTACATCACCTTTGCGCTTTTCGGAATAATAAGAAATGGGCAGGTCGGTAATTTTTTGATACATTTTATTTCGAATGTCTTTAAGCACACCATTTCTAAGAAAGGTGATGAAATACATCGCCAAATAGTTGAACAAGTTCTTCAATAGAAAAAGGGTCAATACCAATCCGATGACCAACACTAATCCTTTCATAGCATCATCACCGGAATAATCGGTCACTCTATAACTGATATAATCTTGCAGGTAATCTTTGATGTGGGCTATGTTCTTAAAAACCGGCTTTGTTAGTACTTTTTTTTCAGGTGTAAAAAGCACATCTAACATGGGGATCAAAGCGGCAAAGGACAATGCACTGAAAAGCGCGTAAAGAATATTAAAAAAGATATTCAAGTAACCATATTTGGAATATGGTTTCGCAAAGCGAAGAATTTTTTTAAAATATTCCATTAACTCAATTGGAGTTCCGAAAGTATGGTCTGAATCTTTGCATCGAGCTCGGCGTTGACTTTTTTGAAGTCTTGAGCACTATCGAGTTTTGTATTGGTGCTAATATAAAATTTCACCTTAGGTTCTGTTCCACTTGGCCTTGCCGCGACTCGTGTGCCATCTTCGGTTTCATAAATCAAGACATTCGATTTTGGTAAATCGATTTGTTTTTCTTCTCCGGATATGACATTGGTAGCGATTGAAGTATTGTAATCCTCTATCCATTTTACTTTTGAACCAGCCACTGATTCCACCGGATTCTCTTTGAAATCCTTCAACATCTGTTTGATTTCCTCAGCACCGCTCATTCCTTTTTTGGTCAGTGCGACCAAGTGTTCTTTGTAAAAGCCATAATCAACATAACAATCGATTAAATCTTTATAAAAAGAACTTCCATTAGCCTTTGCCTGAGTCGCAATTTCACATGCCAGTAGGGTAGAGGTAACCGCATCTTTGTCGCGCACAAAGTCGCCAACCATATAGCCGAAACTCTCTTCGCCGCCTCCGACAAATTTTGATTGTGGGAAGTCTTTTATCATTTTACCGATCCATTTGAATCCTGTCAAAGCGGTTTTAAATTCAACTCCATATGATTTCGCCATGGCCTCCATCATTGGAGTAGAAACAATTGTTGTGGCTATAAATTCGTTGCCCCGAAACCCTTCCTCTTTTTGTTTTTCCAAAAGAAACTTGGTCATCAAAACCATTGCTTGGTTTCCATTTACAATTTGCATTTCACCTTCGAGATTACGCACGGCGATTCCTAATCGGTCACTGTCAGGGTCTGTGCCTACTACCATATCAGCACCAATTTCCTTCGCTTTTGCAATTGCCATTGAGAGTGCTTCGGGTTCTTCGGGGTTTGGCGAGACCACAGTTGGGAAAGCCCCATCAGGTTTTGCTTGTGCCTCGATAATGGTTACGTTACTATACCCGGCACGTTTTAATACTTCGGGAATGGCAGTAATCGAAGTGCCATGTAAAGAAGTGAAGACAATTTTAAAATCATCTTTTCCTGCTGCATTGAAGTTTCCGTTAGCGACGGATTCTGTAATGAAAGCCTCATCAACATCCTTGTCAATAGTTTCTATCAAGCTGTCGTCCGAAGAAAAATCAATATCCTCAAAGGAGAGCGAATTGATTTCTGAAATGATTTCCCCGTCCTGTGGAGGTACTATTTGCCCGCCATCGGTCCAATAGACTTTATAGCCATTATATTCGGGCGGATTATGGGAGGCGGTCAAAACAATACCGACATGGCAATTCAGATGCCGTACGGCAAAAGATAATTCAGGGGTCGTTCGCAATTCTGAAAAGAGAAAGACTTTTATCCCGTTGGCCGAAAATACTTCTGCCACGGTTCTTGCCAACGTATCACTATTGTGACGACAGTCATAGGCAATTACCACTTTAATGTCTTCTTCGGAGTATGTTCTTCTTAAGTAGTTGCTGAGGCCTTGAGTACTTTTGCCTAATGTGTATTTATTGATCCTGTTGGTTCCGGCACCCATCATACCGCGCATTCCACCGGTTCCGAATTCCATATTCTTGTAGAAACGATCTTTTAGTTCTTCGGTGTTGGTATCGATTAGATTTTGAACTTCCTCGCGCACATCGGCATCAAAAAAATCAGTTAACCAACCTTTGGCTGTTTCTAGAATTGCATCCATATAAATGTAAACTTGTTTGAGAGCACAAATTTAAGAAGAATATTACTCTTCTTTCGAAGTGGTATTGATTTCCTCGGAAACCGAATAACGAGTTTCGTTTTTTCTTGAGCGAATAATCATTTCCCCTAAAAATCCTGCTAAAAATAGTTGTGAACCGATAAGCATTGCAGTAAGCGCAATAAAAAATTGAGGACGGGAGGTAATCAATCTTCCAGTCGGATTTATAAATAGTTTATCGACACCGATATAAAGGGCAAATCCAAAACCTATGGTAAACATTAAAACGCCTAGCGCTCCAAAAAGGTGCATCGGCCGTTTGCCGAATTTTGAAACAAACCAAATGGTTATTAAGTCTAGAAATCCATTTATAAATCGTTCCATACCAAATTTTGTTTTTCCATATTTACGGGCCTGATGTTTAACCACTTTTTCTGTAATGTTCGAGAATCCTGCGTTTTTTGCTAAAACAGGAATGTATCGGTGCATCTCACCAGAGACCTCAATGTTCTTCACGACCTTTTTGTCAAAAGCTTTCAACCCACAATTGAAATCATGAAGTTTTACTCCAGAAGTTTTTCTTGCCGCCCAATTGAACAATTTTGAGGGCATATTCTTGAAAAGTACCGAATCGTAACGTTTCTTTTTCCAACCTGATACAAGCTCAAAACCTTCTTCATGAATCATTCTGTACAACTCAGGAATTTCGTTAGGATTGTCCTGAAGGTCGGCGTCCATAGTTATTATCACATTCCCTTTTGAAGCTTTGAAACCGGCATGAAGTGCTTGTGACTTTCCAAAATTCCGTTGAAACCGGATTCCCTTTACTGCTGAATTTTTCTGGGCCAAGTTTGAAATGATATCCCAAGAGCCATCGGTACTACCATCATCGATAAATAAAATTTCATACAAAAAATGATTGGATTGCATCACTGATGCAATCCAATCATGAAGTTCTTTTAAAGACTCTTCTTCGTTTAGTAAAGGAATTACTATTGATAAATTCATTCTGTACTTCTGCTTATCTTTTCAAAAGTACAATTTTGCCCTTAATATGCTGATTTTTGTTTTTTCATGATCAGTCCTCCAATTAAACCGGCAACAAGCCCTATAATAATATTAAATATGATAATTATAGGATAGGAGACCCATGCAAATTTCTTTTGCATTTCTATGCCTTGATCCATTTGCTCTTCGGTTATTTTCGGGTTGTCCGCCATAGCTTGTTGTTTCCCTAATTCGAACATGTTATCCATGTATTCTGGCTCAAGAACATTAGACAGTAACAAAAAGTAGATTATACCTAAGATTGCTGCGATTAGTCCAATACCGGCACCTAGCTTTAAAGCTTCGGATAGGTTTAAAAATCCAGAGTTTGCTTTTTTGAATTGAGAAATGCCAAAAATGACACCAGCTGCGAGAATAGCTATTTGGGTTCCTTGAACCCCAGCGCCTCTTTCATAGTGCATGTCCATTGTATATAACATTACGGCGAACACAATGCCTATTGCACCCGTAAGCAGTCCAAAGTTTAGAGCAAATTTTCCGGTTTTAGGTTGATTTTCTTCCATTTTTTGTTGTTTTTAGGTTGTTACTTTGGTTAGTTGTGCAAAACTTGGTTTTGTTACATTTTGAAGTTACAAATTTTATTATTCTTTTTTCTTGATTTAAATTGTAGGTTTACGAGAAATCACTAAATTTGCAGCCTTAAAATAGGTGCCTGTTGGAACGGGTGCACGAAATTTTATCACGATGAAAAAAGGTATACACCCAGAAAATTATAGATTGGTAGCATTCAAAGACATGTCGAATGATGAAGTGTTTTTGACCAAATCCACCGCGGAGACAAAAGAGACTTTAGACGTCGATGGTGTTGAATATCCATTGGTCAAATTGGAAATTTCAAGAACATCGCACCCTTTTTATACTGGTAAGGCAAAATTCTTGGATACTGCTGGTCGTATTGACAAGTTTAAGAGTAAATACGAGAAGTTCAAAAAGAAAGCGGCTCCGGTAGAGGAAGCTCCAAAAGTAGAAGCTTCAAAGGCAAGCGCTGAAGAGGAATAGCAAGTATCTTACAGAAAAAATAGACCATACGCCTCTGATACTTAGTATCGGAGGCGTTTTTTGTTAATTTTGGGCAAAATTAGATTTCATGAACTACATTCTTTTTGATGGTACCGTTCGGAATGCGCTACTGCCTTTTACGTTCACCAGACCGGTGGCCGATATTCGCATAGGCATTTTGACCATTCGTGAGAAGTGGGAAAAATACTTGGGCAGCACAACAACTTCAATTACCGAAGATTACTTATCTGAGAAGTTTCCAATGGTTGAGATGCCTGAGAATGTACTCATCAATTCGTCTTTTCTTCCTAATGAAGAGCTTGTCACGCTGATTCAGGGTTTAAAGGAGAGCGAGGCGATTTTTTATGAGGACGAGGTTATTGCGTTCTATTCAAAAGAAACCCAAAAAGAGGTTGATTTTAGTACTTACAAGTCAATTGAATTTAATGGAGCGGTTCTACGGATTCAAAATACTTGGGATATCTTCTCTAACAATGGGGAAGCCTTGCAAGCGGATTTTGATTTGATCACTTCGGGAAGAAAAAGTGCTCCGATTTCAGAGACCAATAAGTTGATCAATGCCGATAACATTTTTCTTGAGGAAGGTGCAAGGGTAGAGTTTAGTATTCTGAACGCTACTGATGGGCCTATCTATATTGGCAGGAACGCCCAAGTCTGGGAAGGTGCTATGATTCGTGGTGCTTTTGCTCTATGTGACAATGCTACGGTTAAAATGGGTGGAAAAATGTATGGTCCAACGACTGTCGGTCCTTATTCCAAGGTTGCAGGTGAAGTCAGTAACGCGGTTATTTTTGGGTATTCAAGCAAAGGTCATGAAGGTTATCTGGGGAATGCCGTTTTGGGCGAGTGGTGCAATATAGGTGCTGATTCAAATAATTCCAACCTCAAAAACAATTACGCAAAAGT
>CAZTLZ010000208.1:0-5734 GCA_964614665.1 uncultured Maribacter sp. | reverse complement strand
CCTATTTCCGCAATAACCTACTATGCGGAAGTAGAATCAATAGAAGATTATGGAGATGGTGGTAAATACAGGCTTAATTTTAAAGGCCCAGCTACCCGTATTGAACCAATAAAGTATGGTAATGCCAAACCAGGATCATTACAAGGGCCGAGATATACGGATTTGAAGACTTTACTTCAAGCTAAAACCGTAAAAGATATTTTTGAGAAATAAGTATACGTGTGATAGCACGGAATACAAGATGAATAAAAACATTAGGCTATAGTTCAAATTAAGAGTAGATTTTTTGGTGTGAAAAGTAAAATAAGGGATATAACTACCCATATCTCTTACCCAAAAACTTTGCGTGTGGATTCTGCCTGGTTTTTGATGAGGTTACTTCCCGATACAAAAGTTAGCAAAAATATTCCCTAACAGGTCGTCTGAAGTTATTTCCCCTGTTATTTCCCCAAAGTGGAAAAGGGCTTGGCGTATATCAATTGCCAATAAATCACCAGAAACGCCTTCAGACAATCCGATGCGAACTTTGTCCACTTCTTCATAGGCTTTTAGAAGTGCATCGTAATGCCTTGTGTTGGTTACAATGGTTTCATTATTTTTAAGTACACCTGTATTTACAAATGCCAGCAGCTCATTTTTTAAGTCCTCAATTCCCTCTCTTGTTTTAGCTGATAAGAATAGGGGAGCGGTCAACTCCTTTTTGATAGTTGATAATTGTTCTGCCGAAAGTACATCTACTTTATTTAGGATAACCACTAGTTGCTTTTGAGGGTATTTGTTTTTAATCTTTTCAATTTCAGTTTGAACACCTATGGTGTTTACACTGCTGGCCTTCAACTGTTCCCCATCTATTAGATACAGCACAATTTGGGCCTGTTCGATTTTTTCAAAAGTGCGTTGAATGCCTATACCTTCGACGACATCTTTTGTTTCCCTAATACCAGCAGTATCTATAAATCGAAAGCCGAATCCGCTTATTGTGATTTCATCTTCAATGCTGTCTCGGGTGGTTCCCGCAATTTCAGAGACAATAGCACGCTCCTCATTAAGGAGAGCGTTTAACAGGGTTGATTTACCAACATTGGGTTCCCCAACAATCGCAACTGGAATTCCATTTTTAATCACATTGCCAACAGCAAAGGAGTCGATCAACCGTTTCAATACATGAAGAATGCGGTTCAGCAAATCTTTGAACTGATCCCGATTCGCGAATTCCACATCTTCCTCTGCAAAATCGAGTTCCAGTTCAATGAGGGAGGCGAAATTTAACAGCTCATCACCTAAGGTTTTGATTTCATTACTAAAACCGCCTCTCATTTGTTGCATAGCGATTTGATGACTGGCTTCATTGTCAGAAGCAATCAAATCAGCTACAGCTTCAGCTTGGCTTAAATCTAGTTTTCCATTCAGAAAGGCCCTCAAAGTGAATTCACCGGCATTCGCAATGCGACATCCATTTCGAAGAAACAATTGGATGACCTGCTGTTGAACGTAGCTAGATCCGTGACATGATATCTCGACCACGTCTTCACCGGTATATGAATTTGGCCCCTTGAAGACGGACACTAGAACTTCATCCAAGGTTTTTTCCCCATCTATGATATGTCCTAAATGAATGGTGTGGCTCTTTTGTTGGGTCAAATCCTTTCCTCTAACGGATTTAAAAAAGGGGGCAGCCAATGAAATGGCATTATTGCCCGAAATTCGAATTACACCAATCGCTCCGACCCCTGCCGGAGTTGCTAAAGCAATAATAGTATCATGGGGAATCATAGCCACATTTTGCTGCAAAAATAGGGAAAACAAGTTCATCGCTTATGAGGAAACTATTGTTAAATGACTCAAGAGGAGAAAATGCAATTGCTATCTTTGCATGTATAAACACTTAACATAAAGAAATGAAACGTTTAATTCCCCTACTATTTTTAGTATTACTTTTTTCAACTCAAACTACACTTTCGCAAGAGGTTGCAGTACAAGATTCTGTAATGATCAAAGCTGCCGCCGAAAAGGAGAAACTACAATTAGAAGAACAGATAAAACAGGCTGAGAAAGAGGCGAAAGCTCTTAAAAAAGCAGAAAAAGAAGCAAAAAAAGCCGCAAAAGCTCAAAAAAAGGCAGAAAAAAAGGCAAGAAAAGCAGAGAAGTTGGCTGCGGCGATTTCGTCGAAAAAGAAGGATATCGCCAAAGGGGAGCAAAAAATCATCAAAACCCAAGAGAAGTTGGATATGGGAAAAGTCAAAGGTAAATATTCCCCTGTCGCTATTCAGAAGATGAATAGTAAAATAGAGAAGATGAGGTTGAAGGTGCTGAAGAATAAAGAAAAGCTCAGAAAACTGGAAAGTAAGCAGTAATTAGAATTGACTTGTTCACTGTTTTGTAACATTTGATTGATTTCTGCGTCATATTAGTACATCAATCATAAACACTAAATATCATGCAAACAGAAAACAGAACACTTTTAGCAGCAACTCATTTGAGTCAATTACTCGATTTTGTAACGGGCCTTGGCGGTCTCATAGTTCCTTTGGTTATATGGCTAACCCAAAAGGATAAGATCATCGATATGGATGAGAACGGAAGGGCCATAATTAATTTTAGGATTTCAATGTTTATATACGTTTTAGTATGTATTCCGTTGATTCTCTTTTTTGGTCTCGGACTTCTTGGCTTTTTAGTATTGGGAATAGGATATTTTATTTTTCCCATTATCAATGCCTTTAGAGCCAGTAATGGTGAATCACCTTACTATCCTATGACCATGACCTTTGTTTAATAAAAGGTAGGAATAGAAAAAGCGGTTATCCGAAAAGGATAACCGCTTTTTTATTTTAAGGTGGGTGGTAAGGCTAGCTGTTAAGCATAACGGGCATCACTAACATGGTTACGTTTTCCCCTTCATCCAAGCCATCTGTGGGAGTCAAGATTCCTGCTCTATTGGGCAAGCTCATTTCCAGAGAAACTTCTTCCGATGTCAGATTGTTCAACATTTCAGTTAAGAAACGCGAATTGAAACCTATTTGCATGTCATCACCCTGATATGAGCAAGTCAAACGCTCTTCCGCCTTGTTGCTATAGTCGATATCCTCTGCCGAGATATTCAATTCGGCTCCCGCGATTTTTAAACGAATTTGGTGCGTAGTTTTGTTTGAGAAGATAGATACTCTTCTTACCGAACTTGAGAATTGATTCCTCGAGATGGTCAGTTTGTTCGGGTTTTCCTTAGGAATGACCGCTTCATAATTGGGATATTTCCCATCGATCAAACGACAAATCAGTTCAGTGTTTTCAAAACTGAACTTGGCATTGCTATCATTGTATTCGATAACCACATCTGATTCGCTTCCGATTAAAATCCCTTTAAGTAAATTCAATGGTTTCTTGGGCATTATGAACTCTGCCACCTGAGAGGCTGAAACATCCTCCCGTTGATATTTCACCAATTTGTGCGCATCAGTTGCAACGAAAGTCAAATTCTCTGGAGAAAATTGAAAAAAGACCCCGCTCATTACAGGTCTTAAATCGTCATTACCTGCTGCAAAAATAGTTTTGTTGATGGCCGTTGCCAAAATATCACCCATAATGGTCGTTGAGCTAGGGTTCGCTAGTTCAACCGCCTTAGGAAATTCTGCACCATCTGCATAGGCAAGAGCATATTTACCATGATTTGAGCTGATTTCCACAGTATTGTTATCCTCGACTACGAATGTCAGTGGCTGTTCGGGAAAGGTTTTCAAAGTCTCCAGCAATAATCTGGCAGGTACTGCAATCGTACCTTCATTGTCCGAATCAACATTTAGTATGGAACTCATTGTGGTTTCCAAATCAGAAGCTGACACCCTCAATTTATCCTTCTTCAGGTCGAACAGGAAATTATCTAAAATAGGAAGCGTATTGCTATTGTTGATGACACCACCCAAAACCTGCAGCTGTTTCAAAAGATAGGTGCTGGATACTATGAACTTCATGTTTTATTGTTTTTATCAGGTTGAAGCGAATATCGCTGTATTTGACTAATCAAAATCAAGTATTTTTTCAAAAACACAAGACAAACAAAGATATTTGAATTCGTCATTTTAACGAAACAAACTTATTAACACATCATCACCTTATTTGAACAGGAATTACTTCATGTATTGGATTCAAAATTCACTTTAATGCCAAGTAGTTAAGTGGCAGTAGTAAACCGTAAAAGGAAATCCTTGATTTTAAGGGATGAAATTTTATATGAAATGTTTATAAGTGTGTGTTATATGAAGTCGATGCTTATCGTGTCGCGATAATCGAGACCCAATAACGTGGAGGCCCCACCCACTGTATTCAAATCACTTTTATAAATGGCTAATTCAATATAATCTGAAGAATTGAACAGCGCTAAAAGGTCTCCTGCCCCTTTTCGCCTGCTTTTTTCCAATCCAAAATTAATGATGTCACTGTACTTGTTATGAATCTGTTTTATTTTAGTCGTACGTGCATTCAGTTCGAACTCCCGGCCTTTTCTATAGGCATCGAAAAACTTCTTCTTGATATTGGTGACAACGTTTCCATAATTGTCGATATAGATGACATTACCGATGATCTTTTTCCCGTTGTCCGTTACACTGGGTAAAAAATCCTTCAGTTCTCTTAATTCATTAAATGGCTTACCTACAACATCTAGAGTACCGCCACGTGCAATATGGCAGGCTGTCTGAACAAAGACATCCATAACCGGAAATGAGCCATGAACGGGGTTAGGAATATTTATTTGTACAACTTTTTCCGGATTGATTTCAGAGGTCAATAAACCAATTACCCCATTATTCGAAGTGATAAAGTAATGGTTGTCTAAGAATACCGCTATATGCTGGTTTTCAATAGTGGGTTCTGAATCAACACCAACAACATGAATAGTACCCTCAGGAAAACTTTTATAGGCATTTGAAAGAATGTATGCGCATTCTTGAATATTGAAGGGGGCGATACCGTGTGAGATATCAACAATTTTCACGTCAGCAATTTCTTTGTAAATACTACCTTTTAAAGCACCTACGAAATGGTCTTTGGTCCCAAAATCTGTGGTTAACGTGATGATTGCCATGCAGCAATGTTGATATGTTTATGATGAATAAAGCTGATATTATGCTTACTTTTGAGACACAAAATTAAACAAAAAAACAGCCAGGCGAAATTATATTTCAAAGGCTTCATCCAAACATTTCAATTTTTGAACGAACTTATTCTAGAACTTACCGAAATCAACCCCAGAGAGTTTTTTGGACAGGGGAATGAGAATATCAATCTGTTAAAAAAGTACTTCCCGAAACTAAAGATAGTCGCACGAGGAAACAAGATAAAAGTCTTTGGAGACGAAGAACTTCTAGAGGAGTTCGACAAGCGTTTCGATATGCTCACATCGCACTTTGCCAAGTACAATAAACTTGATGAAAATGCTATCGAACGGGTGTTGACCAGTAATGGAACAGAAGACTTGAAATCTCCTGAGAAAAGTGGTGAGACTTTGGTGCACGGGGTTAGCGGTAGACTCATAAAAGCCCAGACCGCTAATCAACGAAGGTTGGTTGATGCGGCCAAAAAAAATGATATGGTTTTTGCGATTGGCCCGGCCGGTACGGGTAAAACGTATACAGGGGTTGCTTTAGCGGTTAAAGCGCTGAAAGAGAAGCAGGTAAAGCGAATTATCTTAACAAGGCCTGCGGTAGAGGCTGGTGAGAACCTTGGATTTCTCCCCGGT
>CAZTLZ010000207.1:0-5756 GCA_964614665.1 uncultured Maribacter sp. | reverse complement strand
AAAAGTGCTCTTGAAATTGAAAAAATCCACAACTGTGTCATTACTCCAGATTTGCAATTTCAAATTGGCATTAGTGCTGGTGTGCCTGTAACTAATAAAGAAAGTATTTTTGAAGACACTATAAAAAGAGCTAGTTCCTTATCCTATATCGCAAATGAAAAAATTACCATAACAAAAGAAGTTAAAGATTTGTATGAAAGTGAGAATCGACAAGCTTCAATAGATTCTGACAATGAGTTCATGGTACTAGATTCTCAAGAAGAGGGGTTCTTGATGAAACTGATCGAGTATACTGAAAAAGTATGGTCAGACTCAAATGTGAACGTTAGTGATTTTTATAAAAATCTAGGGTATAGTAAATCGAAACTATATAGAACTATGATGTCTTTAATAGGAATGTCTCCGAATAGTTTTCTAAAAAGTTATAGATTGACGATGGCTATTGAACTATTAGATGAAAGAACATCGAATATTTCTGAAATTGCCTATCTATCAGGATTTAGTAGTCCAACTTATTTTTCTAAATGTTTTCAAGAGGTTTACGGAATTTTGCCCTCAAATTACATCAGGTTGCAATTGGCATAAACTAAAAGTACCGGGACTACCTACCGCTTAACATCACGGACCATATCCGTAGAACCAATTTATATTTTCTATCTTTGTAGTCTGTTATATTAATTCAACATATTATCTGAGTCTTTCTCAAAAGACAAACTCGGAAAAGCCGAGTAATTAAAATATTGAAGTTTTCTATTTTCAATACACAGATAATAACACCCATTTATTTCATAGAATTTTAATCAAAAAGACAATTGATTTTCAAATCGATTGCCCTGTCACTTTGTTGTGTATCTCAACACTTCAAATGTGATGGTAATACAACAGATAAAATGAAGCATAAGCAATTAATAAGCAGAAATATAGAACTCTTTTACAACAAAGCATCAGAAGAAACTAGACTTGAAAAAGGAATGGGAATATTTGAGTTTGAAAGAATTAAATCACTTCTAGAAAAATACGTATCATCTTCAAAATCAACCATTATCGATGTTGGTGGTGGTACAGGAAAATACTCGGAATGGCTTGCCAAAAAAGGTCATCAAGTCTATTTAGTAGAACCTATTTCAAAACATATAGAAATAGCCAAAGTCAGAGCTAATAAATTAAAAAACAAATTTTCTATCCAATTGGGCGAATCTCGAAAACTAGAATTTCAAAATAATTTTGCAGACCTAGTAATTTTACATGGACCTCTTTATCATCTTCAAAAAAAAGAAGATAGAGATTTAACCATTTGTGAGGCCAAACGTGTTCTAAAAAATAATGGTATTATTTTAGGGTTTGCCATTAACTATACGGCTTCTACTTTAGCTGGTCTTCTAAACGGCTTAATCCATAAAAAAACATTTTTTAAAATGTGCAAAGAAGAATTAACAAAAGGGATCCACAACCCGCCCGATGATTTTCCCTGGCTTTTGACTGAAGCTTATTATCACAAACCTGAACAATTTAAACAAGAATTCATTAATCAAGACTTGACTTATCTTAATACTTATGCAGTTGAAGGAATGGCTTGGTTAGATAAAGACTACTTTATCAACATGTTAAATAACAAAAGGAGAAACACGTTACTGGAACTTATTAAAATTACAGAAAATGATAATCACCTCCTATCATTTAGTCCGCATATGATGATAGCTGTAAAAAAACAAAGCAGTTATGGAAAATAAAGAAAGGTATTTCAATGCATTAATAACAAATAATGGTCGACTAGATGAAATTAGCCTTGGAGAAAAAAATTACATGGACGAAAATGAAACTAGGGAAATTATTTCACAGCTTCTATCCGAACATAAAATTGAATATGTCGAAAATAGAGCCTGTAATTATAGTATAATGAGGTGATGCTTCTTCTTGATTTCCCAAATTTCTTTATTCGCCTTTAACAAATGATAAATGCAGAACATTGATATAAAATCCCCATGAGCGCTCGTCTGTGACAAGTACCGTCTCTAATGGGGTAACTTTGTAATCACTTGGCCCAAACAAGAACTAGCGTTCGTCCGTAGGCTACTCTCAACAAACGTTTCCGAATCTTTGATAAGCCAACTTAGGGGACGGACATTGTAGTAAACTAGGTCATTTCCTAACATACAGGCAATATGGCCATTTGTTAGTCTATTAAACCAAATGCCCTTGGCAACCAAAGGGAAATCTCAGGAAAATATGTTATCACGAAAAGCACGACCGTCATAGCCGCCAAGAGGGACAATAAAGGTCTAATCACTTTTGTAACCGGGACTTCGGCAACACCACTACCAACAAACAAGAGTGTGCCCACAGGGGGCGTACAAATGCCGATACAAAGGTTTAAAACAATGACCATTCCAAATTGAACCGGATGCATCCCTAGAGCCACGGCCACCGGTAAAAAGATGGGTGTAAAAATAAGGACCGCAGGGGTCATATCCATAAAAGTACCTACAATGAGTAGAACAACGTTAATAATCAAAAAGATGATTATGGGGTTGCTCACATTGTCTAAAATTGTATCTGTCATCAATTGTGGAATCCCTTCAAACGAAAACAACCATGACATCGCCATCGAGGTAGCAATCAAAAACATGACAATAGCGGTTGTTTTTGCACTTTTCAGTAATACGGGCCTAAAATCTCTAAACTTCAGTTCTTTATTAACAAATCCGAGTAAGGCTGCATATACTACTGCAATAGCCGCAGCTTCGGTAGCGGTAAAGATTCCGACAACAATACCCCCGACTACTATGATCAAAAGGGTCAGACTCAAAACCGCGTTCTTGAAATCAGTGAAGAGCTTTTTAAGGCCAACTCGAGGTGCTCTGGGAAGCTTTTTTCGTTTAGCATAAATATAGACCATGAACATGAGTGCCAGACCCACTAAAATACCCGGTACGTATCCCGCAACGAACAATGCAGCAACGGAGGCACTACCTCCACTCGCAAGTGCAAAAACTATCAGAACATTACTCGGAGGAATCAACAATCCCGTGGTAGATGAACTGATATTCACGGCCGCGCTGAACTCCCTTGGATAGCCCTCAGTTTCCATTTTATCGGTTAGTGTACTGCCTATCGCAGAAGCAGCGGCAATCGCTGAACCGGAAATGGCACCAAAAAGCATTGCTGAAATCACATTTACAAAGGCCAAACCTCCTGGCAGACTTCCTATCAACGACTTCGCAAAATCAATCAAGCGTTGTGCAATACCTCCTCGATTCATGAGTTCTCCCGCAAGTACAAAAAAGGGAATCGCCAATAGCGCAAAATTATCAATACCCGTAGTCATTCGCTGGCTAGCGGTGGTGACCGATGGCAGAAACGTAATGTTCAATAATAGGGTTAACATCGTAGACACACCAATGGCATATGCCACGGGCACGCCGTACGCCAAAAGTCCAAAGAAACTAACGAAAAGAACAATTATACTTATGATTTCAATACTCATCTATTCGAAATTTAGTTTTTTGATATTGTAAATGGAAAAGAAAATTATAATCAGGCCGCATATCGGAACAATCGAATATACATACCCTAGTGGAACATTAAGCGCCGACGAAACTTGACCTAAGCTCAGGGTGGTATAAACCAAATTACCGCCTCCGATGACCATGATGATCAACGCAAAAACAGCCATAATCACTTGAATTACTTTTTGACGCGCGTGTCTTTTATTTTCAGGGAGTTTCGACAAAAGAAAATCCATGGATAGGTGCCCTTCTTTTTGACCATTGATATAAGCCGCGCCCAGTACCGTCAACCAAATCAAGGCGAAACGTGCAAATTCTTCAGTAAATGAACTTGGCTTTCCGACTGCATATCTAGAAATCACCTGCCAGACGACATCTACTACCAACAGGGCAAATATTGTCACCAAAAGCCATTCAATCACCTTGTTCAGAAATTGGTAGATCTTCTCCATTAGTTTGCATTTATTTTATCAATGATCGCCTTCATTTTCGGATCTTTCTTCATATTCTCCATAATAGGTTTAGATTTTTCCTGAAAAGGTTCCTTGTCAGGATAGGCGAATTGGACACCGTTCTTTTTAAGCATTTCCATTTGCTCAGCAATTGTTTCTTTCCAATACCTTTTTTGACTAACCACACTTTCTTTAGCAGCAGCCCTAAGCCATTCCTTTTCTTGGTCTGATAAGGTATCCCAAAATTTAGTACCAATTATAACCACATCGGGAATCATTGTGTGCTCATCAAAAGTGTAGTATTTACAAACTTCAAAATGGTTTGAGGTGACAAAAGAAGGAATGTTATTCTCGGCCCCGTCTACAACGTTTTGTTGCAAAGCCGTATAAAGTTCACTGAAAGCCATCGGGGTAGCAGAAGCTCCCAAGGTATTGGCCATGGATACCGACATCTGATCGTTTTGCACCCGTACTTTTAGACCTGTTAAATCATCTGGGGAATTTATCGGCTTTTCTTTGGTGTAAAAACTTCGGGCTCCGGCATCATAAAAACACAAACCACGCAGCAGATATTCACTACCACTTGCCAACAATTGTTCTCCGACTTCTCCCTCTAAATTTTGCCACAAATGGGCCTCATCACGAAACAAATAAGGAATAACCGTAATCTGATATTCTGGCGCAAAATTCGACAAGGCGGAAGCGCTTACCTTGGTTATAGCTATACTTCCTATTTGCAAAAGCTCCAATACCTCACGTTCGGAACCTAGCTGTCCATCAGGGAAAACCTTGATTTGAAGTTCACCACCCGACTTTTCATTCAAGATGCTTTGCATATCTAAAATGCCCTTATGCACCGGGTGTGAAGTCGGCAGTGAGTGCGCAAAATACAACACTTTGGTATCGCTAACCGCCGAACAGGAGGACAAAATCAAACACAATAGTGCAAGCGTACCAACTGTCAAGGACTTTTTACTGATTTTTACTTTTGTCATACTTCAATTAAATTTTCGCGGATTCCTTTTTCCAAACCTGACAGTTGTGCCAAGCCCATTGCTCTTCCAATTAAGGAATAACCTGAATAAAAATCATCTTGCCGTTTTTTATCATCCAACAATACATGGCCATGGTCTGGGCGCATCGGGATGGAAACTATCTCGTCACCTTTTTCGTGTCTTCGCTTTTGTTCTTTGATGATGGCTTTCATCACTTTGTCAATAGGTACCGAACCTCCCAAATGCTCTGCCTCATAAAAACTACCATCGGCATTTCTTGCTACATTCCTTAAATGGATAAAGTGGATTCTATCTCCAAAACTTTCCACCATATTTACCAAATCATTATCAGCGGATGCACCTAAAGAACCTGAACAAAAGGTCAGCCCATTACTTGGTGAAGGGCAGCAATCCAACAGAAATTTCAGCTCCTTATAGTTTGATACGATTCTTGGAACACCGAAAACCGAAAATGGTGGGTCATCAGGATGAATAGCCATTTTTACTCCTATTTTTTCCGCATCGGGGATGATCGCATTCAGAAAGTACGACAGGTTTTCCTGCAATTGTTCTTTACTGATTTTCAGAACCGTCTCATGGTTCTTTTTGAATTCCTCTAAATCAATCAACTTTCGCGAACCGGGCATTCCCGCTAAAATAGATTCTTCCAGTTTTTTTCTTTGACCCTCAGTCAAATCATCGAAATAGGCTTTTGCTTCTGCATAAACAGCTTCACCGTAGGTGTCTTTTGCATTTTCGCGTTTCAAAATAAAAAGGTCGAAAGCAGCTGCAGCTATCGGATT
>CAZTLZ010000206.1:0-5823 GCA_964614665.1 uncultured Maribacter sp. | reverse complement strand
TTCATTGTAAGTATGATTCAATGGGAACAAGGTAATGACAAAAAAGGGCTTACTCTAAAATTTCATAAGAATTTACCGTGAAGTAGGTTTTTGATGCGTCGGGACAAAGCGACTCCTTGGCCTTGGCTTCAATAATATTACCTAGCCCCAGTTCTTTTGAGGCCAATAAGAAGTTTACCAAAAGCACATCTTTTTTATGTGGCATATTAGTGATACCTGAACCACCTTCTAAAATTTCTATCACTTCTACCTGTAAGACATTTGATCTTGACACTCCACATATACTTTTATCAGAATCGAAAGTTTCTTTGACTTTGGCCTTAAATGTTATTCTGCCTGGTATTCCTGCCTCTTGATTAGGAAGAGCGGTATCTGAACTTTCTACAGTTTCTTTCTGAGAGGTATTATTAGAGTTATTGTCAGGCAAGTCCTTCACTGTATCACATGCCATTCCGATAATTAGAGCAAATGAGATAGCTATTGATTTCATAGGGATGAATTTAGATAATATACCATATATACGCATTAATTGGCTTCTTTAGATGGTCACGAACAAGAAAGGCACAGAATTAATCCATGCCTTTCATACTAAAATAATCCTGAGCTTATTTTTTTACAATGTTAAAACTCTTATTGGTGCTAGCCCCAGTAATTTTTACCAGATACAAACCTGAAGGATTGCCAGAAGCATTCCAAGAGAATGTTTGTGTTGCGTCAATATTGGCCTTTTCATAAACTAATTGGCCTAAAATATTATATATTCTGGCATTTACTTCTGTATCTACATTGTCTTTTAGGGCAAAGAAGAATTCAGATGTTGATGGGTTTGGCCATACAGTGGTAATACTACTAGCCTCTATTTCCGCCAGAGCTTTATTTTCAAGTGCAGTATCTAATACCCTGGAGGATTGTACCGGTTCCTCTTCCGCTCCTACGGTTTCTACTTTACCAAATAACTGAAAAATCATGTCATTAGGAGCACCACCAAAGACTAGTGATTTAGCAATCCAATCTATCTGTAAGAAAACACCGGTATCCTTAAAGGAAGATTCATTGCCTATAACATTTGCCTGTGTTGACCAGAACCATTGTTGTTGCTCGGCACCGAAGGCTAAATTACTATAAACAGAAAGCCAGTATGAACCACTTTCCAATTCAATTTCCTCAGGTAAATCTAACTCAAGCGTAGTATTCTCCGGTTTAGAACTAGGGGTGATGGAGCCACTACTATAAACAAGATTTCCCGGCAAACCATTGTTGTCTGTATAGATCTCTACTGTAGCGTCCGTCAACTGGGGACTATTGTTGGCAACGCCATAGGCAACAACACTTTTTACTTTCCATGTACTTCCTTCAGGTATTACAAAATCATCTGCAGATTGTGCTAAGATGCCACCAAAGTCTGGAAATTGCTGAGAAGGCGCTGAGCCTATCGCCGGATCTACTTGTTGGTAGATGGCCGGTTCAAAAACATTGACAGTGAACCCCTCAGAAACCTGTTCCTTTCTTGAGGTTGCTATGAGACCAATGGCAGCGCTGCCTTCCATTTCAGGCGCTATCGTTATCTCAATCTTATCACCATTCAAAACGGCAGTAACCAATTCAGGATTACTATTGGTAAACTCAATGGAGATGTTTGCCCTTCTCTTGGTGCTAACGAATAAATCAGCAACATCAACTTCAAATGGTTCGGTATTAATGGGTACGCTGATGTCTGGCAATAAATATGCGACGCTTAAGCTAGGTTGTGGTCTTGGGCGCACAAAGAAATTGGCACTGTAAACACCATTGCCGTGGACACCTGCTAAAGCGAACCCGTCATCTCTGGTCTTTATTTGCATAACTACCCCGTTTCCGATTATTGGCTCTCTACTCCAGTAGGTATTCCTTCCTCGTAGATTATAAGAAAAGTAAAGGCCTGTACTGGTTCCTACAAAGTAACCATTATCATTACCATTCATGGCAAACCAGCGAACTGATGGGCCGTTGCCTGAACCATCACGATTTTCTTCCAAATTACCGCTGATATCTTTCCAAGTTTCTCCTGCATTTTTAGTCATGAAAATACTTGGAATGCCATAATTAGAAAAGACCGCTAAGACTCGATTAGGATTTTTTGGGTCGACATAGATATTATTAACATTGCCAGGAGGTAAGCCTTTTCCTGTTGAAATATCTATAGCTTCTTGATCATCGATGTTGGCATTATCCATTCTGAAAATCATACCTGAAGCTGTTCCATAATATAATCTGTTGGCAACAGGATATTTTGAAACATCTAAAGCGGTAATATCCGAATTATCAGAAGTGGCCGTTTGCGTTAATTCTGACCAATTCACATTTGTTGGGGCATTTGAAAATAAGGGAATTCCATCTAAATCATTATTTCTCCACATCGTGTTTCCTGCAGGCATGTACATGATGTTGTCGTTGATCGGGTCTAAAATAAAAGGGGCAATAAACCTGAATCCGGCAGCTCCTGCAGGCTGTACTCTAGTGAAAGATTCTTCTTCACCAGCTTCGTTTATATTGAGACGATAAACAACACCGCCTTGGGCCGAAACATAGCGAGTACTGCCACCATCGGCGATGGCATTATATGAGCCGTCACCTCCAAATTGATCTACCCATGGTTGATTAAGGCTTTCTGAATCGGTAAACCAAGTACTGTTATCTTGAAACCCGGCCATGACATCATTGCTTTTCCCTGTCGGATCATAAGAAACTGCATAAGGTTGTGTGGTAAGATATTTGTTATTCAAGGATGCCCATTCTACGCGCACTGAATCGGAAATATTTTCAGTGAGGGAGACACCACCATCATGCGATGATAATACACGATTTGGATCTGAGGGCAAAAACACTAAGTTGTGTTGGTCCGGATGCTGATTAGGATAGATGCTGACATCATTTGTTGTGTCATAACCTCCAATCCATCCCTCGGCTCCGGTTGGTGTCGTAAACCCTGTTGTAGAACGATAGAGGTTCGTTCCTCCCAAGAAAATCAAATCTGGATTTTCGGGATGCACCTTTATAATCATATTGTATCCTCCCTGTAAATTTAAACTTCCAACGGTTCCACCAATATTATCAGGAAGGTTGGCACTTAAGTCTACCCACTGTTCTTCTAGGGTTTCAGCATCAGCCTGATATCTCCATAAAAAGGCTTCCGAAAAATCGGCTTCATTGTATGAGAAAAAGTATATTCTATTTTCATCTGAGGGGTCATAAGTCATGACCGTCCTTCCAAAGCTGGGCACAATGTCGGCAGGAGTAATGTTTGTAAATTCTTCACCATCATCAGAAACATAAAAGCCTGCATTGTCAGCTCCGAAAATGTCTACGGTGGCATATATTTTTCCATAAGGAGTGATAATCACTTCTGTCTGGCTGTCGAATGCACTCGGTAGCACTTCTTGAACATCTCTACCCTTCCCTTTTTTAAACCGAAATAAGCCATTGAAAGTCGCTGCATATAAATCCCCGTTTGAAGGATGTACTGCAATACTATTGATAATATCTAAAGAGGTAATGGTGTCCAAGAGACCATCGTTGGAATTTCTAATTGGTGACCAAGAACGACCATTATTTTTTGACTTGTATATTCCACTTCCAGTATAGAATGCCCCACCAGCACTTGCTGAATTTCCAAAGCGCTCTCCTGAAGCATAGTACCATGTTCGGTTTTGGTGTTCTCTTGGGTCTTGCACTATTGCGGTAATACTTGGAGATCTTCTACTTTTTGTAATTTTCGCCCAATTTTGGCCAAGATCGGTCGATCTCCATAATCCTCCTGAAACACCACCTGCAAAAATGGTGTTTTCATTTTCTCGGTCGATGGCCAAAGCTCGTGTTCGCCCACCTACGTTTCCAGGCCCTCTGCTTGCCCATCGTTTGTATTTGCTTTTCGCCGAGGTTTCAGAAGACTTTTTAGATGCTTCTATTTCAATATTTCGTTCTTTGATTTTTTCTGAGAACTGAGCTTCTAATTCCTTGATGCTTTCAGGAATTTGTTTGGTATACGGATTTTGAATCAGAGACATCTCGTACTCCAATCTTTTAAGAGCATTGTCAGCAATGCGTTGTTTTTTTTCGCCGGTCGGTCCTGATTGATTGTCATAAATTTTACTCTGTTTGTAAAGTGCGTGACCTTTTTTTGGAGCATCTTCGTGAGAAGATTTTACATTTTTATGCTGGGCCTGTACGCCAGCAGAGAGCAAAAATCCAAAGAGTAAAAAGAGATTGAAAGTTTTTTTCAGTAATAGTGTTTTCATAAAGTGAGTTTTAGAGTTAATTAGTCCGGCAGAAGATATTAATAATATGTTAAAAATCGTACAACATTTCCCACAAAATCGATGAAATACATTTTTTTTGAAAAGAGATTTGGTTTTGGAACAGGATGTAGAATTACGTATCTTTTGATCAACTATAAAACACAATTGAAATGAGCCTATTTGACGAAATTAAAAAGAAATTGAGCCATGAGTTTATCGACATAGTCGAGTGGTTGGATACGAATGACGATACTATAGTACATCGATTTGAACGCTATCAAAACGAGATTAAAAATAAGGCAAAGCTAATTGTACGTGAGGGTCAAGCTGCTGTATTTGTAAACGAGGGACAATTGGCAGATGTATTTACCCCGGGCACGTATACTCTTAATACACAAAACCTACCAATATTAACGACCCTAAAGGGATGGAAATATGGTTTTGACAGCCCATTCAAAGCAGAGGTCTATTTTGTAAATACAAGACTGTTCACCGATGAAAAATGGGGAACGAAGAACCCATTTATGTTAAGTGATGAGCGCTTTGGGTTAGTTGAAATACGTGCTTTTGGAACCTACAGTTTTAGAATCAGCGATCCGGGAAAGTTTGTGGTTGATGTAGTAGGTACGGATGGTAATTTCACCAATTTTGAAATTAATGAGCATTTAAAGAGTTTAATCGTCACTCGTTTCACGGATACCGTCGGTGAGGCTAACTTACCTGTCGAATTATATGCTGCCAATACATCTGAACTATCGGAAACCTGTCAGGAAGTGATGCAACCAGAGTTTGGTCGCGTAGGAATCGAATTAGAGAAATTCTTCATTGAAAATGTTTCGATGCCAGAAGAGCTTAAAAAGGAGATTTTTGAGTACAGTCGGTTGGATAAATTGGACATGACCAAGCTTGCACAGTTCAAGGCGGCCAAAGCAATGGAAGCAGCTGCCAAAAACGAAGGCGGAACGGCTGGGGCAGGCATGGGTATGGGTATGGGCTTTGTGTTGGCACAACAGATGGGCGGTATGATGAACCCTCAAGCAACACAACAGGTATTTGGTTCCCAGACGCAGCAGGCAAACATAGCGCCACCTCCAATGCCGGCTCAAGTCGTATATCATTACGCTTCGAATGGCCAACAAATGGGGCCGGTAACATTTGAAAAACTCAAAGAGCTTTTCGCCGCCAGAACGATAAATAGAGATTCTTTGGTTTGGAAGCAGGGAATGCAGAATTGGCTAGCCCTTAAAGAAGTTGAAGAATTAAAATCATTCTTAGGAGGGAGCACACCACCACCATTGCCAACTTCATAATTTGAAAGAAATTTAAGCTATCCCCCTCTTTTGGTGGAGGGGATTAGGGAAGGACTACTGACCTGAAGGGATTTCCCAAACCACTTTCTAACGACAATGCAAGAACAAAAAACACCAACAAACTCAGAACTTAAGAAGGCATGTGCCAATTGTGGAGCCGAATTGAAGTTCAAACCTGGCTCACATCAATTAAAATGTGAGTATTGCGGATATGAGGAATTTATCGAACAAACCAAGAG
>CAZTLZ010000205.1:0-5853 GCA_964614665.1 uncultured Maribacter sp. | reverse complement strand
CCTTGTTATTTAGGTCGTGCAAATGGTGTTTATGAAGCACCACGTGAATTGATAAAGAAACTGGATGCGGAACTGGTTGAAATGAAGAATTGCAAAAAGAAAGGTCTTTGTTGCGGTGCCGGTGGGGCTCAAATGTTCAAAGAACCTGAGAAGGGCAGTAAAGATGTCAACATCGAGCGCACCGAGCAGGCAATTGAGGTAAAACCTGAAATCATTGCAGCTGCATGTCCATTTTGTAATACCATGATGACAGACGGCGTAAAAAACAAAGAGAAGGAAGGAAGTGTAGCTGTTATGGATATCGCGGAAATGATTGCAAAAGCAACTGATTTGTAGTTTTCGGGATTTTAAATTAGAAGCATACTGTTTCGCCTATAAACCTAAGGCTTATTGTAAATGTTAGTGGATTTTAAAAGCTTACCAGAAAGTTCAAGAGTGTGGATTTATCAAGCGAATCGAAGTTTCAATGAAGATGAGCTGATTCAGATACAGGAAGAGTTCAATGCATTTATTGCAGATTGGACGGTCCACGGGGCAGATTTAAAAGCTGGTTATGAGATTCGCTATAAACGTTTTTTGATTCTAGCTTTGGACCAATCTTTGAATGCGGCCTCAGGCTGTTCTATTGATGCATCTGTTCATTTTATGCAACATTTAGAGAAAAAGTATAATGTGGTATTATTGGATAAAATGAACGTCTCATATAAACAAGGTGAGTACGTAGCCTATAAATCATTGATTGATTTCAAAAGAATGGCAAAGCAAAAAGCTGTTTCAGCTAAAACCATTGTTTTTAACAATCTCGTAGCAACCAAAGGAGAATATTTAGAGCATTGGGAGGTACCGGCATCAGAGAGTTGGCATGGTCGGTTTATGTGATTTTTATTTACCTAATGGAATATTAACTTAACGATTTTTTCTACCGATACTCGAATTTGAGTTGAGAAAATAGACTTTGGTGCAAATTTTGGTCTTTGTCAATGAGTTTTTATTTCATGATGCAATTCAAAAACGATACAATAATCGGTAGTGTTTTAAGTTATTTTGTAACACCAACCCCTTATGCAGTTTATTAAAGTTCTCCCAATATTTCTTCTGACGGTTATCTTCGCCAATGCGCAGCGGAACCCCCTTGTGGTAAAGGATAGTTTAGCTCAACAAAGATGGGTGGATAAGCAGTATGAAAGTATGTCTTTGGAAGCAAGATTAGGTCAGTTGTTTATGGTCAGTGTTGCTTCTGACCAACCCAAGTCGGCTACAGATAAAATATCAACGCTAATTGAGGAGGAGAATATTGGTGGTGTGATTTTCTCGACAGGAGGACCGGTTCGACAAGCAAAACTTACGAACAAATACCAAAAACTATCGAAAGTACCATTGATGATAGGTATGGATGCTGAGTGGGGACTATCCATGAGATTGGATTCAACCTATGCATTTCCCTGGAATATGACATTAGGTGCCATACAAGACAATGAAATTGTTGAAAAAGTAGGTCATCAAATCGGTAAACATGCCAAACGGTTGGGGGTTCACATTAATTTTGCTCCTGATATAGACATCAATATCAATCCCCAAAATCCGATTATCGGCAATCGTTCCTTTGGCGAGGATAGAGACAATGTGACCAAGAAGGGTATCGCATTCATGCGAGGAATGGAAAGTGCAGGGGTTTTGTCCTGTGGAAAACACTTTCCGGGCCATGGAGACACAGAAACTGATTCACACCACGCACTTCCGGTTATTGACTTTTCGAAGAAGCGCTTGGACAGCATCGAAATGTATCCTTATCAAACACTTATTAATGAAGGTTTAAGCAGTGTCATGGTTGCACACCTTGAGGTACCCGCACTCGAGCTTAAGAAGAACCTACCATCTTCATTGTCTGAACAGATTATTTCTGGCATTTTGAAAGAGGAAATGAACTTCAAGGGATTGGTTTTTACCGATGCTCTGAATATGAAAGGTGTAACAGACCATGGCAAGAATGGCGATGCTGAGCTAAAAGCCTTTTTGGCCGGAAATGACATGTTACTAATGCCTACTGAAGTAAGGATGGCAAAAGAAAAATTGGCGAAAGCCTATAAAAGGGGTAAAATAACCGAAGAAAGATTAGCTGAATCAGTAAAAAGAATATTGAGGGCAAAGTATAAGGTAGGCCTTCACAGGTACAAGCCGGTAGATACGAATAATTTATATGAGGATTTGAATTCCATGTCAGATGATTTGATTTACGAAGAAGCTATTGAAAATGCAATAACAGTGGTGAAAAACGATTTTTACCTCTTGGGGATTAAAAGATTGGAAAACAAAAAAATAGCTTATGTAAAATTTGGAGATGCCAATAGTACTCCTTTCATAAGTGAATTGAATAAATATGCAACGGTCACTCAAGTGAATGGAAAGGACATTGCAACATTGAAAGGGAAACTTAAGGATTATAATTTAGTGATCATTGGGCATCACAAGAGTAATGAAAGTCCATGGAAAAGCTACAAATTTTCAAAAAATGAATTGTCTTGGTTACAGGAAATTGCAAAAGAACGCAGTTCTAATTTGATATTGACCACTTTTGCAAAGCCTTATGCATTGTTAGACGTACCTTCATTTAAAGGAATCGATGGAGTAGTGGTAGCATATCAAAACAGCCAATTGGCTCAAGAGAAAGCTGCGCAATTAATCTTTGGGGCCATACCTGCGAAAGGAGTGTTACCAGTTACAGTAAACAAAGATTTTCATGTAAATACGGGTATAGAGCTAAAATCTTTATTAAGACTTGGATACAGTTTTCCTGAACGAGTTGGAATGAGTTCCGCAAAATTGGCCAGAGTAGATAAATTGGTGCAAGATGGCCTTGATTCATTAATGTACCCTGGTGCTCAAGTCTTAGTAGCTAGAAAGGGGAAAGTGATATACAGCAAAGGTTTTGGTAAACCTACCTATAAATCAAAGGAGAAAATAACGCCTGAGCATATCTATGATCTCGCCTCAATTACTAAAATATTGGGTACGCTACCGATGGTCATGAAAATGGAGGAGGAGGGTGACATTGCCTTGGACAATACATTTGAAGAATTGGTGCCCCAGTACTCGGATACTGAAATCAAAGATGTTACCGTATTAAAGGCGTTATCCCACTATGGTCGGCTACCTTCGTGGATTGCTTTTTACGTTAGTACCTTAGACGAGAAACGTAAACCTTCCCCAGAGTTTTATAGAAATCGACCTCTAGATGGTTTTTCCACAAAAATTACTGATAATCTTTACTTGACCGATGCCTATAAAGATTCTATATATGACCGAATTGGCCGGCAAGACTTAAAATCCAATCGATATCGATATAGTGATGTGGCCTATTACGTTATGAAGAAATATATTGAGGACAAAAAGAAAAATCGATTGGACAGACTGGTTAACGAATTTCTTTTCAAGCCAATTGGGGCTTTTAATACTAGTTATAATCCGTTAGAGAAGTTTCCTAAGAACAGAATTGTTCCATCAGAAGAGGATAATTATTACCGTTATCAGACCGTTCAGGGCTATGTGCATGACATGGGTGCAGCTATGCAGGGTGGTGTAGGAGGTCATGCCGGACTTTTCAGTAATGCGAACGATGTGGCCAAAATCATGCAAATGTATCTTCAGAATGGAACATATGGCGGCACCAAATTTTTGGAAACCAGAACCATAAAGAAGTTTAATACATGCTACTTCTGTGACAAAAAAGTGAGACGTGGTGTAGGTTTCGACAAACCACAGCTAGGAGACAGCGGACCTACATGCGGCTGTGTCTCTAGAAAAAGTTTTGGACATAGCGGGTTTACGGGTACATATACTTGGGCAGATCCCGAAGAGGAGATTGTATACGTTTTTCTTTCGAACAGAACGTATCCTTCAGCATCAAACACCTTATTGGTCAAAACAGGTCTGAGAACGCGAATTCAGAAGGCGATTTACGAATCCATCGTCCATTAGTTCTCTTAAATATTTTGTAAATAAAGTTGCTTAAAATCGACTTACCATACGTTTTCACTAAATTTAGACAATGAAGATAGCAATTGTATGTTACCCTACCTTTGGCGGTAGTGGAGTGGTCGCGACTGAATTGGGCATAGCTTTGGCCAATCGAGGTCATGAGGTTCATTTTGTAACTTATAAGCAGCCTGTTCGGTTAGAGCTTCTTAACAATCGAGTTCACTTTCATGAAGTTCATGTTCCTGAATATCCACTGTTCAAGTATCAACCGTATGAACTAGCCTTGTCAAGTAAATTGGTGGATACGGTCAAATTGTATGGTATTGAATTATTGCATGTGCACTACGCCATTCCTCATGCCTATGCCGGTTATATGGCAAAGAAGATGTTAGAAGAGGAGAATATCTACATTCCAATGATTACAACGCTTCATGGTACGGATATCACCTTGGTTGGTCAACATCCATTTTACAAACCAGCAGTTACTTTTAGTATCAACAACTCTGATGTGGTTACTTCGGTTTCAGAAAACCTGAAACAAAGTACGTTGGCTTCCTTTGACATTCGGAAGAACATTACCGTAATACCAAATTTTATCGATAGTCGGAAGTATAGTTCATCGTTTACGGATTGCCAACGATCTCTTATGGCTGAAGATCATGAGAAAATCATAACTCATATTAGTAATTTTAGACGAGTTAAGCGAATTCCAGATGTAATTCGCGTTTTTCATAAAGTTCAACAATCGTTGCCTGCCAAACTTGTCATGGTAGGAGAGGGGCCGGAAAAGGAAGGCGCAGAACTATTGTGTGAGCAGCTTGGGATTACTGAAAAAGTCATTTTCTTAGGAAATAGCAATGAAATTGACAGAATTTTATGCTTTTCAGACCTATTCTTACTTCCCTCTGAAACGGAAAGTTTTGGATTGGCCGCCCTTGAAGCAATGATTAACCAAGTTCCTGTAATTTCTAGTAATGCAGGGGGTATTCCAGAAGTTAATGAACAGGGTATCACCGGATTTTTAAGTAATGTGGGTGATATCGATGAAATGGCTAAAAATGCAATTTCTATTTTAGAGGATAACGAAATATTGGCACAATTCAAGAAAAATGCGGTTAAATCGGCGGAAAAGTTTGATTTGATTAATGTATTGCCCCTTTATGAAGCTGTTTACGAAAAAGCATATAATAGTAGGTTTGACAAAACATATGGTTAGCATGAAGATATTTGTGATGAGTATATTGCTTGTTTTCGTAGCATGTAACGGTCAAAGGAAAACAGTTATGGATAACGAAGACGCGTCGGGAAATAACATGTTACAACTTGTATTGAGCGATGACCACGGTGGCACTGATATTTCTGAAACATTTATAATAACAAACGACAAAGCTCTAAAATCATTTTTCACCAAAATCAATATGACTAGAAAACCTGGCCTTCAAATGCCTGAAGTCGATTTCGAAAAAGAAATGATAGTCATTGCCTGTAGTGGTAAACAAAGTGACGGTTCATTTCCACGACTCGCCATAAAGGAGGAAACAACCTCTCAAATGGTATTATCAACTGCTCTGCGATTAGATGAGAAAAATACTTCGCAGGCGATTACTACACCATTCAGCATCTATAAAATGCCATTGACCGAAAAGGAAATTGTTTTTGAAGTAGGGAATCAATAAAATATCCTTGATTTTTTCTCTCCAACGGAGATTTCTGCATTTCAAAGTACTTTATTTTGTACACTGTTTCTTGGCCGTAATTTTACAGCATAAAGGACCCAAATCCCACCATTATGAAAAAAAATACGCAAATCTTGGTTATGGTATTATGCCTCGCCTACAGCTCTCTTAGCGCTCAGGAAATTCCACAATTAACTTCTAA
>CAZTLZ010000204.1:0-5856 GCA_964614665.1 uncultured Maribacter sp. | reverse complement strand
AATTATATTTTTTTGAATACTACCAGAGCGTTGCTTTGTATATCGGTGACATGCTTGAAAACATCTTTTAACCCTTGATAATTCTCAGCCTTAATATGACTGCTATTCAGGGTTAGGTCAAAGGTGAATCCTATTTGATTTGCCCCTTCTTTGTGAAAGAACTTGAAAACGACCATTTTGTCACCTAACTGTACTGCTTGTTTTTCAGGTAATTCATGAATTTGATAACCTTCAGGAATACTTATGTTAATTGAATATTTATATTGTCTTGGATATCCAAAGTCGACCGGATAGTGTCGTTCATCAAGTAGGAACGGATTCTTTTCAAAAAAACGGATCAAAAACGGATTCAAATAGACCATTTCACCATTCAAAACGTTTTCCAATTCGAATTCAAATCGTTCCGATACTTTCGTATCGGTATTGGAATCCCTTCTGATTCGATAGGAAGTTATTGAAAAATCACCTTCTATATCTTCTTCAATCGTATCAAGATATTCATCCTCGCTATATTGGTCTAGAATTTCTCTTGTATTCGTCGCGTTATAGCCCATGTTGATTACGTCGAAAATTCCGTAACCTTTCTTTTTTTCCACATCGAATTTCAATTGAGCTCGTACCTGATGCCTGTTGTTTCGCTCAGGGTGTATATCATGCCAATAGCTTTCATTCTTAAAATCCATAACACGTCCGTAATGGTTGAGTGCCCGAAATGGTAACATACCGAAAGCTACATACTTGTCAGTAGCATCCAAAAGGAAGTCTTTTCCATCAATCTCAACTTTGGCGATACAATAATTAAAGTCACTCATAACCGGATGAACTTTCTTGGGAAGTCCTCTTTTGCGTGTTGACAAAAGCATGAGGTTGGTTTTAATGCCAGCTGCATTGAGCAGATTGATTAGGGACATATTTATTTCAGAAACACTTCCCTTTTTTTCTTCAAATGCTTCTTTTACCCGTGCCTTTCCATAGATGCCCATCTCCTCATTCCAAGTAAAGTGCTGTTGAACAAAATTGAAAATGTTTTTAGCCTTGGTCAGCGCATCACCTTCTACCAGTAGTTTTTCCGGTACATTCTTTTCGAAAAAACCTTTTTTGGTCAATTGCCTTCCGACATCCTTATCACTTCTGAATTCCCTATCCACATCCTTCCAAGACTTGGTGAATTTCTTTGTAGTACCGTCGAAACTTTTGTATTCTGAAAGTTCGAAATCAATGCTGGCCCTATAGTTGGATGCACCAAGCATATAGTCCTTATCAATTTTAAATGCAGGAATATCTTTCATTACATATTTTAGAACCTCACAATCTGCATCTAAGGGCATACCTTCAACATGAAAGCAGTGCTTTTTAATTGTCGCTTCATTCACATCTAATTTGAAAGGCCCGGTCAAAGACCTATTATACACCCAATTACCTGGAATTTTTGCATTGAATTCGCTGTATAGTACCGGTACCGAATTTTGAAAATTCCAACCTGTCAAGTTAAAATCAAAGGGAGTCTCGATGGTGTAGGTATATTCTAGGATACTGCCGGGTTGGAGCTTTGGAAACGTAAATTTCTTTTCTTTCCATCGTTCGGAAAGATCGGAGGTAAATATTTCATTAGGCAACACACGATGTTGTCTACTCCCATTGTGTGTAATACCTTTTATTGTCACAAGTTTTTCAGAAGCATTATTATTATGATACAGTTGTATTCTAATTGTGCCAAGGTCAAATGCCTTATCGTTGAAAATCTTTATTTTCCCATGATATTCTTTTATCAGACGGATTTTTCTATTAATTACTTTGAAGTAGTTATCACCCCTTTCATATAGGATAACTGCGTTTGCAGTTGAATCCTTGTCATATGATGATATTTGTTGTTCGAAAGGTGTCAGCTCTCCGAAATTGTCCGGTAATTGTGAGAAGCCCGTAAGGCAATAAAAAAGAAGTAAAGTAAGAAGGAATTTAAAATTCATGGTTAATGGCTTGGTCACTTTCAATAACAGAATCCTAATCAATTTATTGCAAGGAATTAACCGTTTTTCGAAGTGTTACCAAGTTGGTCAATAGTTTTTCCAAGTGGTCTAAATGCAGCATATTGGCTCCATCGCTTTTAGCAATACTCGGGTCAAAATGGGTTTCCATAAAGATGCCGTCTACTCCTGTTGCGATTCCTGCTCTCGCTATGGTTTCTATCATATCGGGTCTGCCACCTGTTACCCCTGAAGTTTGATTGGGTTGTTGCAGTGAGTGGGTTACGTCTAAAACAACAGGTGCATATTGTTTCATGGTAGGAATGCCCCTAAAATCAACTACCATATCTTGATACCCGAACATGGTTCCACGATCTGTAATCCAAACTTGGTCGTTACCCGAATCGATTACCTTGGTTGCCGCATGTTTCATGCTTTCCGGACTCATGAACTGCCCTTTTTTAAGATTGACCACTTTTCCCGTTTTAGCAGCAGCGACTACCAAATCGGTTTGGCGCACAAGAAATGCCGGAATTTGAAGTACATCAACATATTCTGCGGCCATGGCAGCATCAGATTCTTGATGAATGTCGGTAATGGTCGGCACCTGAAAGGTTTCCGATACTTTCCTCAAAATTTTCAACGCTTTTTCGTCTCCGATTCCAGTAAAGGAATCTACACGACTACGGTTTGCTTTTTTGAAACTTCCCTTGAAAACATAAGGAATCTGAAGTTTATCGGTTATGGAAATAATTTTCTCGGCTATACGCAACGCCATTTCTTCTCCCTCAATAGCACATGGTCCTGATAGCAGAAAAAAGTTGTCACCATCGGAATACTTTAATTGGGGAATCTGGTTCAATTGCATCGTATTTTATTTTCATCAAAGATACTATTTTGAGTGAGGATATGTTATAGGTATTCATATTGTAAGGTGTGTAAGGGAAAATAGACCAAGTTGAAACTAGTTTGTAAGAAACATTGACCCCAAATCAATCTACTATGCGAAGAACTATGCTTATTGTACTGCTTTTGGGTAGTATATCAGTATCAGCCCAATTCGGTAAAAACTGTGAACTTCGACAGTTTAAAGTCAATATTTTTAACCCAGGTGTAGAATATGAAATGGCATTGGGAACCAATACGACATTTGATGTCAAAGCTGGTTTACAGGTTGCCTTAGACCCTTTGGTTTCAGATATTTATAAAGAGGTTGGATTTTTCCCAGCACTTGCTGGGCAATACCGTTACTACTACAATTTTGAAAAACGCCAACGCAACCGAAGACAGATTTATGGAAATTCTGCAAATTATGTAGCGCCGGCCGTTGCGGTATTTTTTCCCGATACGCGTACCATAAATAATGAAATTGTCAAAGGAGCTTTCGGTTATACTGGCATAGTAACCGGCTTACAACGTAGCTATAATTCTGGAATCAATTTTTCCATTGATGTGGGTGCTGCTTATTATGTGGGGCAATTTAACGGACAAATCTTGCCTGTTGCCAATTTGAGTATCGGATGGATTATTAGTGAGAAACGTTGGTGCGTTGGAAAATAATAACCTTTTTAAAATTTTGATTTTCTCTATAATTATGGCCGTTTTGGCTTGATGTTTGTGAACGAGAGAACTCATAAAACCCACCCGATGAAAAAAATTCTCTCTCTCTTGTGTTTAACATCCGTAGTTCTCATGCAAGCCCAGTATAACAAAAATGTTGAACAAACCCAGCTTCAATTAAGCTTACCAATGCCGAGTGTGTTGTATGAGGTTGGAATGTCCAAAAATACGACCACAAGTCTTGAGGCTATTACCGGTTTTGCACTACGAGGGTGTACTGGTTGCGAGACGAATTTCGGAGTTTACCCCATCTTACGAGGCCAATACCGCTATTATTACAATATGGAACGAAGGTTGCAAAAGAAGAAAAATATAGCTGGTAACTCTGGTAATTACGTTGCTGTTTTGGTAGCCTATCAACACGGAGATCCACTTATTGGTAATCTATATACTACTACAACTCTAGGAGTTGGACCTGTTTATGGTTTACAGCGAACATATAAAAGAGGTTTCTTCTATAGACTAGAAGCAGGGGTAGCTTACGTTCAAAATGATTGGGATGAAGGAATCGGAATTGTTTTGGCTGCTAGGGTAGGTTGGACGATTCGTAAAAAGAAACGAAAATAACCCTCTCAAAATCAGTAACATAAAAATAACACAAGTTTAGCTTGCTAAGTAGAAATTAGCAGTATCTTTGCACGCTGAAAATATAAGGTATGTCCACAACTAAAAATATTGCGATAATAGCACACGTTGATCACGGTAAAACTACACTGGTAGATAAGATTATGTATCATTGTCAACTTTTTCGCGACAACGAAAATACAGGTGATCTGATATTGGATAATAATGATCTTGAAAGAGAAAGGGGAATTACGATTACATCAAAGAATGTTTCTGTAGTTTACAAGGATACCAAAATCAATATCATCGATACTCCTGGTCACGCCGATTTTGGTGGTGAGGTTGAGCGTGTACTGAACATGGCAGATGGTGTATTGTTATTGGTCGATGCATTCGAAGGTCCGATGCCACAAACACGATTCGTATTGCAGAAAGCTATTGACCTAGGGTTAAAGCCCTGTGTGGTCATCAATAAAGTGGATAAGGAAAATTGTACTCCAGAGGAAGTACATGAAAAGGTTTTTGATTTGATGTTCGAATTGGGTGCTGAAGAATGGCAATTAGACTTTCCTGTGGTCTATGGTTCAGCTAAACACAACTGGATGAGCGAAGACTGGCAGAATGAAACTGATAATATCGAGCCACTCTTAGATATGGTTGTTGAGCATATTCCGACATTTGAACCGACAGAAGGAAATACACAAATGTTGATCACCTCTTTGGATTTTTCCTCTTTCACAGGAAGAATTGCTATCGGTAGGTTGCAACGGGGAAGTTTGAAAGAAGGTCAACAAATATCTTTGGTTAAAAGAGATGGTAGCGTTGTGAAATCTAAAATCAAGGAGCTTTTTGTGTTTGAAGGTTTGGGCCGTAAAAAGGTACAAGAAGTTGCTACAGGAGATATTTGTGCTTTGGTGGGTGTTGAAGGGTTTGAAATCGGGGATACGGTTGCCGATTTGGAAAACCCAGAAGGGTTGAAGACCATTGCCATTGACGAGCCCACAATGAGTATGTTATTTACCATTAATGATAGTCCGTTTTTTGGTCAAGATGGTAAGTTTGTAACTTCAAGACATGTTAAGGAACGTTTGGAACGTGAATTGGAAAAAAATCTGGCACTTCGTGTTAATGAAACGGATAGTGCAGATAAATTCTTGGTTTTTGGTCGAGGTGTATTGCACCTTTCGGTATTGATTGAAACAATGCGCCGTGAAGGTTACGAATTGCAAATCGGTCAACCTCAGGTGATAGTTAAAGAAATTGATGGTGTCAAATGTGAGCCCGTTGAATCATTGACTATCGATTTGCCTGAAGAAGTTTCTGGTAGGGCAGTGGAAATGGTATCCATTCGAAAAGGAGAGATGACAAGTATGGAAGCCAAGGGAGATCGAATGGTTTGTGAATTTTTGATTCCATCTCGTGGTATTATTGGTTTACGTAATCAATTGTTGACGGCTACCGCTGGTGAGGCAATTATGGCCCACCGTTTTTTAGAATACCAGCCTATGAAAGGCGATATTCCGCAACGTCAAAATGGTTCTTTGGTTTCTATGGAAAAAGGAAAAGCAATTCCCTATTCTATTGATAAACTACAAGATCGTGGAAAGTTTTTCGTTGACCCGGGAGAGGATATCTATGAAGGTCAGGTGATAGGTGAAAACTCCAGAGGAGATGATATGACCATCAATATTACGAAAACGAAAAAGCT
>CAZTLZ010000203.1:0-5881 GCA_964614665.1 uncultured Maribacter sp. | reverse complement strand
TATTTTTTGGACTATGATCGTGACGGCGACCTTGACATGTTATTATTGAATCATAATCCGAAGTCACTTCCTGTACTTAATGAAGTTAGCACAGTGGAATATTTGAAAAAAGATGACCAAATGCAAGGTGTTCGTTTGTTTCAACAAGATAAAGGAGTTTTTGACGACGTTACTCTAAATTCCGGTATCAGTGGTTCGGCGCTCACCTATGGTTTGGGTATAGGTATAAGTGATGTCAATAACGACGGCTGGGTTGATTTTTATGTGTCGAATGATTACACCATACCCGATTACCTTTATATCAATAATAAAAATGGAACATTCATCAATCGGCTAAAAGAGCAAGTGGGTCATACCAGTCATTTTTCAATGGGTAATGACATCGCCGACATTAACAATGATGGGTTTGCCGATATTTTCACATTGGATATGCTCCCCGAAAATAACCGAAGGCAAAAACTACTTTTATCTCCTGATAACTATGAAAAATTCGACTTGAACCTTCGAAGTGGTTTTCATTATCAATACATGCGAAACATGTTGCAGTTGAATAATGGTAATGGAACTTTTAGTGAAATAGGCCAAATCGCAGGAGTATCGAATACAGACTGGAGTTGGGCTCCCCTATTTGCTGATTTTGACAATGACGGCTTTAAAGACCTCTATGTTACCAATGGGTATTTTAGGGACTATACCAATTTAGACTTTATCAACTACATGGAAAACTATGTGCAATCGAAAGGTAGGTTACAGCGTACGGATGTGTTGAAAATAATTGAAAAAATGCCTTCCTCGAACTTGACCAATTATCTTTTTTCGAATTCTGATGGCTACCATTTCTCGAATAACACAAAGGCATTCGGATTAAACCAACCGGCCAATAGCAGTGGGGCTGCCTATGCCGATCTTGACAATGATGGCGACCTTGACCTCATTGTAAACAACATCAACCAACCCGCTTTTATATATCGCAACGAATCACAAAAAGGTGAGCAAAATTATTTAAAAGTAGAACTAAAAGGTTCTGGTGATAACACCCATGGTATTGGGGCAAAAGTTATCATATTCCATAGAGGAGAAAAGCAACGTGTTGAACAGTCCCCTACCCGTGGTTACTTATCATCAGTCTCGCCGGTACTTCATTTTGGTTTGGGTGAAGTCTCTCAAGTAGACTCCGTACACATACTCTGGAACTCAGGACTTCAGGAAACAATTTTGAACGTACAAGGAAATCAACAGCTGGTGGTCGAAGAAAAAAATGCCCGAAAAGAAAAACTGCGGAAAGAGCACCTTAAACCCCTTTTCGTAGAAACCGAGAACATCATAGATTATCGGAACAAAGCCGTTGCCATAAATGACTTTAAAAGACAATCTTTGCTTATTTCCCAATTTTCACACTCAGGCCCCTGTATGACTAAAGGGGACCTGAACAATGATGGTCTAGAAGATGTTATTATGGGTGGTGTAAAAGGTCAATCGGCTCAGGTTTTTTTCCAGCAAGCAAATGGAAAGTTCATTGGTCATAAAGTGTCAGATTTTGAAAATGACAAAGACCTTCATGATACAGCTATTCAGATATTTGATGCAAATAATGATGGCCATAAAGACATCTATATTGCAAGTGGCGGATATCATAATTATGAAAAGGATGATATCCGTTTACAAGACAGAATTTATTTAGGAAATGGTAAAGGGGCCTTTTCAAAAGATACCAAAGCTCTCCCAAAACTATATAGCAGTACCGGGTCTGTAGCAATTAGCGATATTAACAATGATTCCTATCCAGATATTTTCGTCGGAGGCCGCGTAGTACCTGGAAACTATCCTGAGACCCCAAAGAGTTCTATTCTTATAAATGATGGTAAAGGAAATTTTACCGACCAGACACTTGCCATAGCTCCTGAATTGGAACAATTTGGAATGGTTACGACTGCCCTTTGGTCGGACATAAATAACGATGCATTTAAAGATTTAATAGTTGCCGGTGAATGGACACCTCTTTCTATTTTCGTCAATACAGGCGATGGAAAATTACAAAATCAAACAGGTTTGCTATTGAAAAAGCCTCTAAGCGGTTGGTGGAATATAATGGCAACCGCAGATTTCAATGGTGATGGCAAGCTAGATATTATTGCTGGCAATATGGGTGCCAATACCCAGTTTAAAATCAGTGATAATGAACCTGCCGAACTTTATTATAAAGATTTCGACCAAAATGGGTCGATAGACCCTATTTTCAGCTACTATATTCAAGGGAAACCTTATCCTTATCTGACACGCGATGAGCTCTTGGGACAACTTGCCGGCAAGCGTTCAAAATTTACAAGTTATGAGAGTTACGCTGACGCGTCTATTCAAGCTATTTTTGAACCCGACGAGTTGAAAAATGTAAAAAAGCTTCTTGCAAATCACATGAACACAACCTTACTTTTAAGCAATGACAAAGGTACCTATTCGGTTGCGCAGCTTCCAGAGCAAGCGCAGTATTCGCCCATTCATAGTATTTCAATCGACGATTTCAACCATGACGGAAACCAGGACGTTCTATTGCTTGGTAACAATGAGTACTTTAAATTGCGTCTAGGTAAATCTGACGCGAATTATGGTACACTCTTATTGGGTGATGGAAAAGGTAAATTCACCTACATAGACCAACTAACATCAGGGCTGGTACTTCGGGGAGATGTCAGAAGCTCACTCATCATTGATGACAGGTTAATTTTAGGAATCTATGGAAAGCCTTTGAAGACCTATACCATTTCGAAGGAGCGGTGAAAATGAAAATAGCAATACAACACATACATATCAAAAGGTTTGTCCTCTGTTTAACTACTATTCTTTTATTTGCTTGTTCTCAAAAAAAGAAAAAAGAATATACAGAACAGGAGGTAATATTGGCATGGTCGGAAATAGCCACTTACGTCACACAGTTCACACCGGCAAACTCGCCTACTTTTGCATCCCGAGGTTTCGGTTATATTGGCCTTACAGCCTATGAATCCGTGGTACACGGGTATGCTTCACACCAATCGCTGGCAGGTCAATTAAACGGACTTGACCAACTTCCCCTACCTAAAACCGAAACGACCTATAGCTGGATACTTTCACTGAATGCGGCACAAGCATCTATTTTAAAAAACATTTACCTGCAAACTTCAGATGAAAACAAGCAAAAAATCGACTCTCTAGAAGCAGAAATCCAACTTAGTTTTTCAGAAAAACTAGGAAACCCGGCTATTGTCGAACGTTCAATCGACTATGGGAAATCTGTCGCCAATGCCATATTCGAATGGTCAAAAACCGATAAAGGTCATAGAGGTTATTTAAGGAATTTTGATAAAGAACTACAGCATCCTGAACGACCAGGTTCATGGAAACCCCCTTTGTTTGCCCAATCTTTTAGTCATCATCCGCTACATCCACATTGGGGTGAAAATCGAACTTTTGTTGAGACCAATAGGGCATTGCCCTTACCTGAAATGATTCCGTATGACACGCTTCCTGGCTCGCCATACTATAGGCAATTTGAACAAGTGTATCAAAAAGACCTTGTGCTGACACAACAGGAAAAAGAGGCAGCAATCTGGTGGGGCGATGACCCTGATGTAACATTTACGCCTCCTGGTCATTCGTACTACTTTGCTTCCTTGGCCATTGAAAAAAAACAACCCGAGCTTATCAAATGTGTAGAGACCTACGCCAAGGTGGGTATGTCGGTGGCCGATGCCTTTATAAAGTGCTGGGAATGGAAATACCATTTCTTTACGGAGCGTGCAAATACCTTTGTTCCGAAATATATTGATCAAGAATGGGAATCGTTTTGGCCTGATCCGCCCTTCCCTGCTTTCCCCTCGGGTCATGCCATTCAAGCTGCCACTGCCGCTACGGTGCTTGAAGACAGTTTTGGCAAGGAGCATCACTTCATTGATAAGGCTCATGAGGGAAGAGAACGAGATGAAGTCAGGGATACAGATTTTGTCAATAGAGAATTCAACTCATTTTGGGAAGCAGCTCAAGAAACAGCAGATTCACGCTTTTATGGCGGAATTCATATTCCACATGACAATCAAGTGGGGTTGGAAGAGGGGAAAAAAATAGCTCAGAATATCTTGAACCTCAATTGGAAAGTCAAGAAATGAAAACTTCTAAACATAACATATCATTTGTCCTTTTTGTCTGTATGAGTGTCATTGCTTGGAGCCAACAAAGCTTTACCGACATAACTGAGAAAGCAGGTATTGAGCATCAGTTTCACGTATATGAAGGTACTTTCGGCGGTGGTGCCACGGTCTTTGATTTGAACAATGATGGTTATGAGGATATATTTATCACGGGTGGAATATCAAAAGACGTCCTTTATCTAAATAACGGTGATGGAACCTTTATCAATATTTATGAGAAGTCTGGACTTACCATAAGTCATAAATTCGTCACCCAAGGTGCGGTAAGCGCCGATGTCGATCGCGATGGGTTTCGAGACCTGTTCATTACCACTATAAACACGAATGATAGTACCAATATCATTCCTAGGGCAAAGAATCTTCTGTTTATCAACAATGGAGACCTAACCTTTCGTGATGCAACTACTGAATTTGGCTTGAGTGAATTAAACTCTTTTAGCACCGGTGGTAGTTTTGGTGATTTTAACGCAGATGGTTACCCTGATCTGTTTGTCGGCAACTATTTTCAAAATTTTGAAGGTACGCTTGGCGTACTGAAAGATGCGACCATAGTTAGTTCTCACCAAACTGCAAAACCATACCTGCTTATCAATAAGGGTGGGGAAGAATTCGAAAATGTTTCGGAAGACTACGGAATTGATCATAAAGGTTTCGGTTTTGGGGCCGTTTTTACAGATTTTGATAACGACGGAGATCAAGACCTCATGGTAAATCAAGATTTCGGCTATAAGGCCGTACCCAATTTTTTATATGAAAATCAGTATCCTGAACATTCATTTAAAGATGTAAGCGCAGCTAATCAAATGGACCTGAAAGAAAATGCAATGGGATCGGCGGTAGGAGACTATAATAATGACGGTTTACTCGATTATTTTGTAACCAATATAAAATTCAACCTCTTTATGGAAAATCAAGGGGTTGGGCAGGCATTTATGGATAAAGCTAAAGAGCTGGGGGCCTATAGTTTCGCGATTAGTTGGGGCGCCAATTTTGCAGATTTCGATCATGATGGAGACCTAGACCTTTATGTATCCAATGGAGACCTCAACCCCAATTGCACACCAATGGGTAACTTTTATTTTGAAAATGAAGACCTCCAATTCATTGAAAAAGGTCGTCTGACCGGCACGAACGACTATGGTGTCGGAAGAGGATCGGTAGTTTTCGATCTGGAAAATGATGGGGATTTAGATATTCTAGTAATAAATCAGAAACCCGTACAAAATTATCCGACAAATTCGACTACGAGGTTGTTTCGAAACGATATGCAAAAGGAAAACTGGTCAAAAATAGCTTTAAAAGGAATCGATTCCGATAAAAATGGTATTGGGGCAAGGGTTGAAATCGCATCACAGGGTATCCATATGATTCGGGAAATAGATGGCGGAGGTTCTAGTCATTTATCACAAAATTCGGTTATTGCCCATTTCGGACTTGGAAAATTAAAAACTATTGATTCCGTATGGGTTACCTGGCCTGGCGGGCATAAACAAGTATTGACAAATCAACCGGCAAATACCTTATTGACCATAGTAGAGACCGAAAGGCCTAAAAATTATTTTTTACTGATAGGACTACCCCTATTTGGATTGGGAATCTTACTTGTAATCTGGTATTTCAAGAAAAGTAACTAACCTCGTAAATTTAGTCTATTCGCCTCATCAGGCGTTCTCCAAAATCTCGCAACATAGATTTTTTAT
>CAZTLZ010000202.1:0-5884 GCA_964614665.1 uncultured Maribacter sp. | reverse complement strand
GTGGAGGCTACCAAGCTATACCTATGACCTATAGTGCTGAAGCACAGCTAATAGCGGGTTTCAAAGAAGCCTTGATGACCATGAAAGTTGGCGATAAAATTCGTGTGTTCATTCCACCCCATTTAGGCTATGGAGAACAAGGTGGCGGTCCTATACCACCAAATGCCAATCTTATTTTCGATTTGGAAATTACTGGCATGACTCAATAACAGCTTCCAAAATAAAAAACATTGTTAAAACCCGCCATAGCGGGTTTTTTCGTTAATTTGAACTCCTATATACGAATCGTTTCCAAAAATGAATCATTAGGATAACCAGCCTCATGAAAAAAGTTTCACTACAGCTTATTTATATTCTGGTCATTACCCTCATAGCCTGTTCAAATTCTAATGCGGGTTCTGATATTGAATTCCAAGATGTCAACGAAGAAAAAGAGGAAAATGGTAACCTTGAACCTCTTAGTGCAGTTGACACCTTTGGTCAACTACGAGTCTCCGGTAAGAATTTAGCCGACAAAGACGGCAATACCATCCAACTTCGTGGCATGTCACTTTCCTGGAGCAATTGGTGGCCACAATTTTATACGCGAGAGGTAGTAAAGTGGCTGAAAGAAGATTTTCGGGTCAACATTATTCGCGCTTCTATGGGTATTGAAGACCCAGGAGGATATTTAGAGAACAAATCAAGGGAAAAAGAAAAAATTTTCACCGTCATTGATGCTGCAATCGATGAAGGACTTTATGTAATTGTAGATTGGCATAGTCATTATGCACAAGACCATTTGGACGAAGCCCTATTGTTTTTTGCAGAAGTTGCTGAAAAATATGGCGATAAGCCCAATATCATTTATGAAACCTACAACGAACCTTTGGATACCGTTTCTTGGAACGAAACCCTTAAACCTTACCACGAAACCGTCATTGCCGAAATAAGAAAATACGATCCGGACAACATTGTCATAGCCGGTACGCGTTCTTGGTCTCAACGTGTGGATGAAGTCATCGGAAACCGTCTTTCTGATTCTAACACCATGTATACGCTCCATTATTATGCGGCATCCCACAAACAAGAGTTACGAGATATCGCAAAGACAGCACTAGATGCCGATATTCCCTTATTCGTTACGGAATACGGAGTGACTGAATATACCGGAGATGGTTTTGTAGATGAAGCGGAAGCTAGAACATGGTGGAATTTTCTTGATGAGAATAACATCTCATGGTGTAACTGGTCTATAGCAGATAAAGAAGAAAGTTCAGCCGCGGTTAAACCCGGTGCTAGTGGAGCTGGCGGATGGCCTTTAGATATGCTTACCCAATCGGGACTTCTGGTTCGAGCAGAAATCAGGGCAAAAAACCCGAAATACGAGAATTAACTTATTGACTATCCTCCGATTTTTTGAACAAAAGTTGATTACTCCACCCCATTCAGCGATTTTTTCCATTTTCCTATGCCGTTCGTCTAAAAAAAATAATAGTCGATAAGATACTCCGTTAAAGCAATTCGTAAAACTTAAAAAACACATCTTATGAATTGGTACTTAAAAGCAATCGGTCAATATGCTGACTTTAGTGGAAGAGCGAGAAGAAAAGAATATTGGATGTTCACTTTATTCAATCTTATTTTCATTTATGGAATATTAGGGCTGGCAGTAGTTGCAGAAGTTCCCGCGCTGATGTTCGTATACGCTATTTATATTATGGGCGTTTTCATACCTACGCTTGCTGTTGGAGTTCGGCGAATGCACGATGTCGGAAAAAGCGGATGGTATCTCCTAATTCCAATTTACTCTCTTGTCCTTGCCGTAACCGAAGGAGAAAGTGGTGATAATCAGTATGGACAAGACCCTAAGGCAACTCCAGATGTGAAATTGCAAAAAGTATAGTTTCAAATCGACTTTTATTAAGAAGGGAGCGGTATTCTAAACCGCTCTTTTTTATTTCTTCGGGCTATCGGCCAAAATCGCTTTTAAAAACTCCCAGAATTTTTGAACAGAAGAAATCTGCACACGCTCATCAGGTGAATGAGCCCCGTGAATCGTCGGTCCGAAACTTACCATATCCATATCGGGGTAATTCTGACCTAAAATACCACACTCCAATCCGGCATGACAAGCAACGACTCTTGGCTTCTCCTCGAACATACTCTCATATTTAGATTTCAAAACTTCCAAAATTTCGGAATTCGGATTCGGATTCCATCCCGGATATATACCGTCAAAAGTCACGGTGTAATTTGCCAGTTCAAAGCTTGACTTGAGGGCATGGGCCAAATCCATCTTTGCAGAATTTACTGAAGAGCGCGTTAAACAGCTAATCTTAAACAACCCATCCTTGACTTGTACCCTAGCTATGTTATTTGAAGTTTCTACTAAATCAGGAATTGAAGTGCTCATGGCATAAACCCCGTCATGGGCCGCATAAATGCTCCTCAAGAAATTCTGAATTTTTATGTGCTCTACCGCATTTGAAGGCGTTTCTATGGTTTGCAAAGAAATTGTCAAATATGGCTCAACAGCAATGAGTTCACTCTTAATTATACCGGCCCAAGCTTCAAATGCAGCTTCAAAACCATCTTCTGCCGGATTCACCACCAGCGTCGCAACACTTTCCCGAGGAATCGCATTTCTCAGTCCACCTCCATCAATTTCACATATATTGGCATCGAACTCAAAAACACAATTGTATAAAAGGCGGTTCATTATTTTGTTGGCATTGCCCAATCCTTTATGTATATCCATGCCGCTATGTCCCCCTTTCAGCCCTTGAACTGATACTTTATACCCTTGATGATTCGGATTTACCGAATCAAAATTATACGCGCCAGTGGCGGTAACATCGATTCCACCAGCACACCCAATATCGATTTCATCATCTTCTTCTGTATCCAAATTCAACAAAATCTGACCCTGTAAAACTCCTCCTTCGAGTCCCATGGCGCCGGTCATTCCTGTTTCCTCATCAATTGTAAACAAAGCTTCTAAGGCGGGATGTGGAATATCGGTGCTTTCTAACAAAGCCATAATCGCTGCCACTCCCATACCATTGTCGGCCCCCAGTGTTGTGCCTTTGGCCTTGACCCAATCTCCATCCACATACATCTCAATACCTTGTGTTTCGAAATCAAAATCGGTATCATTATTTTTTTGGTGCACCATATCTAGGTGCGATTGTAGTGTTAGTACTTTCTGGTCTTCCATTCCAACAGAGGCCGGCTTTCTAATTATCACATTGCCTACCACATCTGAAAAAGTCTCCAGATTCAACGACTTCCCAAAATCCATCATAAACTGAATGACACGTTCTTCTTTTTTAGAGGGGCGCGGTACGGCATTCAAATCTGCAAATTTGTTCCATACTGTCTCTGGTTTGAGTGTTCTTATTTCGTTGCTCATACAAGTGTTTAATTTTTCCTAAAAATACGGCCTCAAAAATTAGTGTGGTAGTTAATTGGTTATTTTTGAAAGATTGTCACCTTGACCCCAGACCAATGAAAAATAAACTTAGAAATGGCATTGCCCTAAGCCTTATTCCACAGATAATCATAGTCCAATGGTTGGCTAGTCATCCCGATTGGATAGAACGTTTTTATAGCACGGGAATTTACCCATGGATAAGTCAGTTCTTTAGAAGTTTATTCGGATGGATTCCCTTTTCCTTTGGAGAAATAATTTATACACTACTCATTTTTCTAATCATAAGATACTTGATTAAAAACCGAAAGAGAATCAAGTCCTATCCACTTGTTTTTCTTAGAGATGCTGTGATGGTACTCGCCGTTTTCTATTTCACGTTCAATATAGTTTGGGGGCTTAATTATTACCGCATTTCATTATCTGAAACACTGGGCATCAATGATGAGGTGAACACTGAAAAAATCTATAGTTTGACTGCCAAACTGATTGATAAAACCAACGGTATTCAGTTACAAATTACGGGTGATAGAACTGAGATTGTCAAAATTCCATACTCCCGTAGTGAAATTTTTGAAAAAACCATAAATAACTACCAACAACTAAATGGAGAATTATCCTTTCTGAAGTATTATAGACCTAATCTCAAAAAATCAATGTTTAGTACGATGTCCAGTTATTTGGGAATCGGTGGGTATCTGAATCCATTTACGAATGAGGCTCATGTAAATAGAAAAACTCCGGTCTTCCGTTTTCCCGTTATTGTAGGCCATGAAATTGGGCATCAAATTGGATATTCCGCTGAAGACGAAACCAATTTAATAGGCTATCTCGTCACTGCCGAAAATGAAGATATTTATTTTAAATATTCGGCAACAGCATATGCCCTTAGCTATTGTTTAAATGCGGTTCACGCCATTGATGAAAAAGCTGCCGAACAGCTATACCAAGGCATCAATGAAGGTGTAAAGAAGAACTATCAAGAACTTCAGGACTTCAACGCTGCTTATGAAAATCCTTTAGAACCGATTTTCACTTCCATATTCAATACCTTTCTAAAAGCAAATAGTCAAGAGGATGGAGTCAAAAGTTATAGTAAAGTGGTGAATCTAATGGTCGGTTATCATGAACGTTTCCCCCTATAAGACCGGAGTGTTAAAATAGTCCCAACACCTCAATAAATTCCTTGACTTCCCTTACATTTAGAAGGACTAATTATTCAACTATTCTAATATGAAAATGAGACTACTAGCGCTCACCATTTTATGGTGTGGCAGCACCTTGTTTGCTCAGGATTACTTTCCCGAAAATGATGGTGTAAAATCAAAAAACAACAACTACACAGCCTTTACCAATGCCAAAATCTATGTGACACCGACTCAGATTATTGAAGGAGGAATATTACTAATTCAAAATGGAAAAGTGAAGCAGGTTGGAAAATCGATTACTATTCCAAAAAGCTCTGTGGTAGTAGATGCCAAAGGGCTTTCAATTTACCCATCGTTTATCGACGTATATTCTAAATTTGGTGTGGAACAGCCAAAACGACCTTCGGGCGGTGGTCGCGCTTCACAGTACAATACCGCAAGGCAGGGGTTCTACTGGAACGACCATATTATGCCAGAGAATTCGGCCATTGCCAAATTCAAGTATGATGACAAAAAAGCAAAAGAATTGCGCAATGCGGGATTCGGAGTTGTCAATTCACACATTCATGACGGTGTAGTTCGTGGAACGGGAGTGCTAGTTGCCTTAAACGGAAGTGGAGATGACTCCAACAGAATTCTAGACGATAAATCAGCACAGTACCTTTCTTTTTCTAGAAGTGTCATTAAAAAGCAGTCCTACCCCACTTCTCTTATGGGCACTATGGCCTTGCTAAGGCAGATGTATTCCGATGCCAAATGGTATGCAGCGGGAAATTCGGATACCAAAGACCGCTCTCTAGAAGCCTTAAATGAAAATAAGGGCCTCGTACAGATTTTCGAGGCAAAAGATAAAGGGCATGCCCTTAGGGCAGATAAAATCGGAGATGCCAACGGAATTCAATACGTTATTCTCGGAGGCGGAAACGAATACGAGCGAATCGCCGAAATAAAAGGAACGAGCGCCAAGTTTATTCTTCCGATGAATTTTCCCGATGCGTATGATGTCTCTGACCCGATTGCGGCTTCCTATATCAACTTGAAAGATATGCGAAAATGGAATCAAGCACCATCTAATCCTAAAGTGATGGCGGATAACGGTGTACCATTTTCTTTCACCCTGTACGATTTAAAATCACCATCAAAATTCAAGGGCAACTTGATGAAGGCGATTAAGTATGGACTTCCCAAGACCAAAGCACTTCAAGCATTGACTATAGTACCCGCTTCTATTTTGGGTAAATCAGAAAGCATCGGTTCATTACAAGTAGGACGTCAAGCCAACTTCTTGATTACATCTGGTGACATTTTTGAAAAGAGCACTACG
>CAZTLZ010000201.1:0-5892 GCA_964614665.1 uncultured Maribacter sp. | reverse complement strand
TCAGGACAACCGTTGAAAGCTTCTAAACCTGCTACCTCAGGACAAGCATCATCTTTGTCGTAGATGCCATCACCATCAGTATCGGTTCCTCCGAATTTAATAGAGATACCGGCAAGATGTTGCCAGTGCGTTGCTAGGTAATCTTCGAATGCATGTTTGTAACCAGTCTGAACTGTAAGACCGATGTTATCAGTAAACCAAAGGTTAAGACCAAGACCACCGTTAACGGTACCAGCTCCGATTTCATCAATCCATGTATAACCACCACCTACTTCTATGAATGGTTGGAACTTTGCTTCTTTAATAAGGTTATATTTAATTGTACCATCCAAAGCATAGTGCGAAAGATCGTCAACTCGAACATCACCCAATTTGCTGATTCTGTTCAAAGAACCTCGAACGCCTACGGAAAATCCGTCACCTACAGATTTAGAGACTCCTATGTACGAAATGGATGGAAGAATATTCCAGTGATCATTAGCGTTGAAGAGCTGGTTACCGAAAGAACTTACATCCCCTGTAGGATATACGTCAATGGCATTTACCCCAAACTGAACTTGCCAAGGGTTATTCTCGTCTTGCGCTTGTATGTTGTTGAAACCTACCACTAATAGGGCAACAACCATTAATTTGCTAAGATGTTTCATGTTTACTTTTTTAAGTTTAAGTGTTATTTAACCGCAAATGTAAGCGGTTAAACGTTATTAACAAAATCAAATTATTTTTTTTTTAACGTTGTTCATGGAGGAAATAGTACATTTAAACGACATTTAATTTCCTTCCTACCTCAATGAATGCTTGGATCGCTTTGTCTAAATGATCCTTTTTATGCGCAGCAGAAAGCTGTACTCTAATACGTGCCTTACCCTTTGGAACAACTGGATAGAAGAATCCGATTACATAAATTCCCTTATCCAAAAGCATGTTGGCCATTTGTTGCGAAAGTTTGGCATCATAAAGCATTACAGGCACAATAGCCGAGTCACCGTCAATGATATCAAAACCTGCCTCTTTCATTCCTCTTTTGAAATAGGTTGTATTTTCTTCTAGTTGATCACGAAGTGATGTGTCGTTTTCAAGCATATCAAATACTTTTATCGATGCGCCAACAATGGCTGGTGCTAAGGAGTTCGAGAATAAATAGGGGCGAGAGCGTTGGCGCAATATTTCTACTATCTCCTTTTTGCCTGTGGTATATCCTCCCATGGCTCCACCCAATGCCTTTCCCAAAGTACCTGTAATAATGTCTATTCGATCTAAAACGCCTTTTTCTTCTAATGTACCGCGACCGGTTTTTCCGATAAAACCTGTAGCATGACATTCGTCTATCATAACAAGGGCATCATACTGATCGGCGAGATCACAAATTTTATCAAGGGGCGCGACCAGTCCGTCCATAGAGAAAACCCCATCGGTCACTATAATCTTAAATCTGGCACCATCTTTATTTGCTTGCGACAACTGCGTCTCAAGATCATTCATGTCACTGTTGGCATATCGATAGCGTTTGGCCTTGCACAAACGAACACCATCAATAATGGAAGCATGGTTCAATGAATCTGAAATTATGGCGTCTTCTGCAGTTAGCAAGGGTTCGAAGACTCCTCCATTGGCATCAAAAGCCGCGGCATATAAAATGGTATCATCCGTACCATAAAAATTGGCAATCTTTTGTTCTAATTCTTTGTGAATGTCTTGTGTGCCACAAATGAAGCGAACGGATGACATGCCAAACCCATGGGAATCCATTGCATCTTTCGCTGCTTGGATTACTTCTGGATGAGAGGAAAGCCCTAAATAGTTATTGGCACAAAAGTTTATAACTTCCTCTCCTGTAGAGATTTTTATCACCGAATCTTGCGGTGAGGTAATGATTCTTTCTTTCTTATAAAGTCCGTCTTCCTTTATCTGAAGAAGCTCTGCCTGTAAATGTTCTTTAATTTTTCCGTACATAATTTTAAAAGCTATATGAATTCTGGAGTTATCGTTTCGTTAATATATATGATGATTTTATGTTCTATTGAATAACCCATTGCTTCGAGCGCATCGGCATAGGAATACAATTGCTCATTATAACTGTTGTTTTGCCTTCCGGTTTTGTAGTCAATGACAGTAGCTTTTGAATTTTGAATCACAATGCGATCTGGGCGTAAAATTTTCCCAGTTTCAGTGATAATGTCTCTCTCGTTTTTGATTTCAATTCCTTCCTTATAATAAGGAGCTAATTTAGGGTGTTCTATAATAGCCTGGATTTTGCTTTTCAAAAGTTCAATTTCGTCTGAAGCCAAATCCCCCGAGCGAATGACAAGATCCATAGCGTTTTCAACATCTTTATCGGTCTCGATGAGTCCCATTATGAAATGAATGAGGTTTCCTTTGGATAGTGCCTCTTCGCGATTTGTATCCCATAGCATTCCTGATTTTGCGAGAATTCTGAAACTAGGCCTATCCTTAAAAGAATATTGATAGGGTACGGTCACCGAATTATTTAAAGTTTGTTCTTTTTGGTAGGTTTCCAAGGCTCCAAAAGAATAATTGACCATTGTCTCGTTCCATATTCCTTTTTCCTTTAAATAATGAATGAATAAACCTGAATAAAAATTTAGTTTTTGTTCCCCTGTTTTGGTCAAGTCTTTTTTTGTTATTATAAACAATGCCTTAACGGCCCTAGTCAATGCTACATAAAGTACATTAAAAGCATCGAGTTCAAGTTTATGTTGCTCTTCATTATAAAGTGCCCCAGCTACAGGAGAATACTTGAGAACTTCTTGCTTTTTCGAAATTAATACCTCTTCAAAACCATTATAGGAAGTTGCTTCGACCGGAAGCCACAGCTTTGGCTCTATTTCTTTATAAATATTTGAGTTGGCAAATGGAAAAATAACAATGTTAAACTCAAGCCCTTTCGCTTTGTGAATTGTCATGATTTGAACAGCATTTACGGCATCTGGCGCAGCTATGCTCAGGCGGTCTTTTTTCTTTTTCCAATATGCCAAGAATACGGGTGCCCCAATACCTTCTTTTTGCTCTACTTCCAAGACAACATCCATGATGTGATTCACATAACCATCCGAATAGTGGGCAAGGTCAAATTGTTTAATGGCATGTTCGAATGCGTCAAATACTGATTTTGTCTTCAATTTTTCGAAATCAAATCCGTAAGAAGATTTCAATACATCGGTGGAGTTTTTTAAGTGTTGGGAGATAAAAGAGTGACGATTTTCCATTCCTATCGAAAGAAAGGACAAGATTTCATAGGCTAAATCCAAATCTTCGGGTTGGTCTTGAAGTTTTAAAAGATGGATTAAAAAGCGAATTTTTGGACTGCTTTTCAATAGAAGGCTTTCTGATGATATAACAGGAACTTGATGTTGAGTTAGATAATCTGCTAGAATAGACCCTTCTTTATTGCCTCGCACCAAAATGCAAATATCCCTGTATGCATATTTTTTATCTTGTACGGTTTCAATCGTTTTTAAGACCTCATCGCAATATTCCGCTAACAGATTTTGATCATCTTGGGGTTCTAAGAATGTAAGCTGAACAAGCCCGCCTTTTTTAGAATTATATCCTTGTTGATTTCCACTTTCGAAAAGACTACTATAAATTTCACTATTCAATATAGGGCTTGTAGATGTGAAGAATGAGTTGTTGAATTTAATGATCTCTTCATGGCTTCGATAATTTTGGGGCAATATTTCGATGAGTGGACTGGCAACAAAAGGATTGGTAGTGCGGTTAACTAGATTCAAAAATTGTTCGGCTCTACCACCCCGCCATCTATATATGGCTTGCTTTGCATCACCTACCAGAAAGAGTGACCCATGTTCCGTTGCTAAAGCATTATCAATCAAAGGAATCAGATTTTCCCATTGCATTTCAGAGGTGTCCTGAAATTCGTCTATGAAATAATGACGGTATTTTTCGCCCAATCGTTCATAAATAAAAGGAGCAGGTTGATTCTTTATTTCATTCGATATAATTGTATTGAATTCTGAAATCGAAAGCTGATCACGTTCAAGTTCGATTTTTTTGATTTCTTGTTGAATCGCATTAAGAACAGTGAGGGGGACAATATTTTTATAAACGTTTTTTAATAATGCTCGATGATAAACTTTTTGTTTGATTTCTAGATATTGATGTAATAGTTGTTCAGCTATTTCATGGGATGGCAGCTCTATACCGGCTTTCAAAATTTTGCCCGCCACGAGGTTTTCTTCCAGCTTGTTATTGTAGAGTTTTGTTGGGTCAAAACTACCATCAATAATTTTCTTAAAATGATTGGGAAGTGTTTCTCTCGGGAAGTCAGTGGAATGCAAGCCGGAATCATGGATCAGTCCAACTACGCTTTCTGCAATCACTTTAATATTACTTTCCGCACTTTTAATTTTTTTTTGGATAAGGCCTTGTAGCCCCAAGAAGGTTTCTATTTCTTTGCCCGATATTTTTTTTAGATGGGAAGTATTCGTTTCATTAAAAAGCAGCTTTCCTATCTTATTAAGATCAATGCCAATATCCCAACTTTTGTCATCATCTATTTTTTCAAGGGCGAAAGCGATAAGGACAGCGGTTAGTTCTTGACTTCGCCCTGCCCTATTTAGGAGTTTTGATACGGCTTCATCCAATAAGAGGTCTGTGTCCAAAACTACTTCGAAGTTCTGAGGTAATTTAAGGTCCTTAGCAAATGTTCTGATTAGGCGGTGCGTGAATTTATCAATGGTAGAAATATCGAAGAAAGCATAGTTATGGAGAATTTCTTTCAAGGTATTGGCGGCCCGAAGTCGCAGGTCATCGTGATTTAGATTGAGTTCTTTTGAAATGTCTTGAAACATGGAAGAACCAGTGTTTCGACTAAAATCAAAAAGACTACCTAAAATGCGGTCTTTCATTTCATTGACCGCTTTGTTGGTAAAGGTGATGGCCAAAATCTTCTGATAAGCTCTATTTGAAGAAAGAATGATTTTCAGATACTCTTTGGTGAGCGTATAGGTCTTGCCAGATCCCGCCGAAGCATTGTATATCTTAAAGGGAGTATCCACTGATTTTTAAATGCAAATTACACATTCCACAATGGTTCTTAACAAATAATTTGTGGAATGTGACTGTTAAAAAACGTAAATTTGATGAACACGAATAATTAATCTAAAAATACAATAATTATGGCTTTTGAATTACCAAAATTACCCTATGCCTATGATGCATTGGAACCACATATTGATGCCAAAACCATGGAGATACATCATACCAAGCACCATAATGGATATACTACTAAACTGAACGCCGCAATAGCGGGCACTGATTTGGAGGGAAAATCAATTGAAGATATTTTGACAAATTTAGACATGTCAAATGGTGCTGTAAGAAATAATGGAGGCGGATTTTTTAATCATTCCCTTTTTTGGGAAGTGATGTCTCCGAATGGAGGGGGTGAACCTTCAGGAGCATTGGCGGACGCAATTAACGAGGCTTTTGGTTCTTTCGAGAGCTTTAAGGAAAAATTCAGTGCTGCGGCCGGTACAAGGTTTGGTTCAGGATGGGCTTGGCTTTGTGTACATGAAGGTGGGCAAGTGGAAGTATGTTCAACACCAAATCAAGATAATTCATTGATGCCGAATACAGCATGTGGCGGATATCCAATTCTTGGTCTTGATGTATGGGAACACGCTTATTATCTAAACTATCAAAATAGAAGGCCTGATTACGTTCAAGCTTTTTTCAATGTTATCAATTGGGATAAAGTTTCGGAACTTTATGAGGCGAATAAATAGCCTTTGATGAGAGAAGTCAGATAATCAAAGAGAGATCATATATTCAAAAAGCCCCGTCACTTTAAGTGACGGGGCTTTTTGAATTGGATTTAAAATAGAAAAGGGCGGAGAAGCCTCCACCCTT
>CAZTLZ010000200.1:0-5919 GCA_964614665.1 uncultured Maribacter sp. | reverse complement strand
TGGAAATACATTCTGCTCAGTATTCGACTTTATTCCCTGTAATTCTTGTTGAATCGACTGGTACATTATCCTCAATAGGCCTTCCAATTTTTTCTTATGAAAAGCGGGCTGAATCATTCTTCGATGAATTCTCCAAGATTCGCCATTAGATGTCAGTATCCCATGACCGATATACTTTGCCAAGTCTTTGGATTGTAAATCAGATTTATGGTAGTTCCTTTGATTGGTCTGAAGAATGTATTTTATGGTTTCGGGGTTTCGTGTGAAAACCCACTTACTTCCCGGACCCAAATCTATTTTGAAGGTATGTCCAAACTTTTCAAAATAGCTTCGGTGAAATGGCAAAGGGTTTTTTAAAATTTCCTTACGGTTTTTTAGGACTTTATATCTAGAAACAGATGGAATTTTTGTCATCGGAACAAATCAGGTTGCGTTCCGCCTTTGATTCTTCCCAAGTGTTTGTAAGCCAATTCCGTAACTTCTCTTCCTCGGGGAGTACGCATAATAAAACCTTGTTGAATCAAGAAGGGTTCATATACCTCTTCAATGGTTTCAGCGCTTTCAGAAACTGCAGTAGCCAAAGTAGTAATGCCTACCGGGCCGCCCTTAAACTTATCGATAATGGTGGTAAGAATCTTGTTATCCATTTCATCTAGTCCGTGAGCATCTACATTCAATGCCTTCAAACTGAATTTAGAAATATCCATGTCGATGTTACCATTGCCTTTAATTTGCGCAAAATCACGAACGCGTCGTAAAAGTGCGTTACAAATTCTAGGTGTACCCCTACTTCTTCCTGCAATCTCAATAGATGCATCATTTGTAATGGGTACTTTCAATATGTCAGCACTTCGCTGCACAATGGTCGAAAGCAATTCGGTATCATAATACTGAAGTCTACTTTGTATTCCAAACCTCGCACGCATAGGTGCCGTCAACAAACCCGAACGAGTTGTCGCCCCAATTAAGGTAAACGGACTTAAATTAATTTGAACCGACCTCGCATTAGGACCTGTTTCAATCATAATATCAATGCGATAATCTTCCATAGCCGAGTACAAATATTCTTCTACAATCGGACTCAAACGATGAATTTCATCAATAAAAAGTACGTCACGCTCATCAAGGTTTGTGAGTAACCCAGCCAAATCACCAGGTTTATCCAACACAGGTCCGGAAGTAATTTTGATACCTACGCCCAATTCATTCGCAAGAATATGGGCAAGGGTTGTTTTACCTAGTCCCGGAGGACCATGAAAGAGCGTATGATCGAGGGCCTCTCCTCTTTGGTTTGCGGCCTGAACAAATACTTTCAAGTTTTCTAAGACCTGTTCTTGCCCTGTGAAATCATCAAAACTGATGGGCCTTAAGGCTCTTTCGATCTCAAGCTCCTCATTGGAATATCCGTCAGTGGAAGGGTCTAAGTGCTCATTCATGGTCTCAAAGATAGGAAAAACAAAAGCCCAAACATAGGTAGAAGAAATAGCGGGAAAAGAAAACATCCTTAGAATTCAACAAATGACATTGGTCATATGTATTGGGCAGAAGAATCTAAATCTTTGCTGTGTTTTCTTATGGAAACAATAACCCTAAAACAAGAACTATGTCGGAAGCATTTAACTTAAAGCAGTACGGAATAGACACAGAAGCCATTTATAGAAATAGCAGTACATCTGTGCTATATGAATTGGGTCTTCGCTTAGAGAAAGGCACCGCCATTTCTGATGTGGGTGCATTGATGACCTATTCCGGTGAAAAGACGGGTAGAAGTCCAAAAGATAAGCGTATAGTACGCCATCCCGATTCCGAAAAGAATATCGACTGGGGCGATATCAATATTGGTCTTGACGAACATACCTTTATGGTCAACCATGAACGTGCTTTAGATTATCTAAATACTTGTGACCATATTTATGTTGTTGATGCTTATGCAGGTTGGGATCCCAAATATCGAATCAAAACAAGAATTGTTTGTACAAGGGCCTATCATGCGCTATTCATGCAAAATATGCTGATTATGCCCAGTGCAGAAGAATTGGCCGATTTTGGAGAACCGGATTATGTGGTATTTAATGCAGGCCAATTTCCAGCAAACAGGTACACTTCGGAAATGACTTCAAAAACAAGTGTCGACCTTAACTTGGAGCGCAAGGAAATTGTCATTCTAGGCACCGAATATGCAGGTGAAATGAAGAAGGGTATTTTCGGAGTGATGAACTATTTAATGCCGTTAGAAAATGTGATGCCTATGCACTGTTCTGCCAATATAGGAGAAAAAGGTGACGTATCCATTCTTTTTGGTCTCTCCGGAACAGGCAAGACCACCTTAAGTGCAGACCCTAAGCGCAAACTTATTGGTGACGATGAACACTGCTGGACGAATGAAGGCACCTTTAATATCGAAGGGGGCTGTTATGCCAAAGCTATTGACCTTTCACCAGAAAACGAACCTGACATTTTTAATGCTATTCGTTTCGGAACGGTACTTGAAAATGTTGTTTATGATCAAGATACCAGAAAAGTGGACTATAGTGATGTCTCTATCACTCAAAATACCAGAGCTTCCTATCCTATTGAGTTCATTGATAATATTCAGCTACCCTGTATGGCAGGTCACCCAGAAAATATTATTTTCTTGACCTGTGACGCTTTTGGCGTACTACCTCCTGTAAGTAAACTAACTCCAGAACAAGCTAGTTATCATTTCATCTCTGGATACACCGCAAAGGTGGCCGGCACCGAAATGGGTGTAACGGAACCAAGCGCCACTTTTAGCGCCTGTTTCGGAGCCGCCTTTATGATGTGGCACCCGAACCGATATGCTGAATTGTTAGCGGAAAAAATAAAAAAGCACAATGCTACGGCTTGGTTGGTGAATACAGGTTGGAACGGGACCGGAAAGCGAATGAAATTGAAATATACTCGAGCCATGATCGATGCTATTCACAATCATGACTTCGACAATGTCGAATTTGTAACTGACGAAGAATTTGGAGTTCAAATTCCTACAAGCTGTCCTAATGTGCCAGCGGAGGTGCTAATCCCCAAGAACACCTGGGAAGATAAAAGTCAATATGCTGAGGTTAAGAGCAAGCTTGTGACCCTTTTCACCGAAAATTTTGAAAAGTTCAAAGCCAATGTAAACCCTGAAATTATTGCCGCGGGGCCTAAAAATCTTTCCCTTCAGTCTTAGGGAACGCTTAAACTTTGTTTCATAGTCCTCATTGCCTAAAGCAATGGGGACTTTTTTTATTCCCCCTTAATTATGATTGTCATATAAATTGTATTTTCAGGGAATGAACAAAAACGATTATTCTTCCAGTGTTTTACAATACATTCCTTTCTTCTACGTCATTTGGTCTGACGATTTAGTTACCACCTCAGAACTCAATGTTATTCAAAAAGCGATAGACGATGATGCCAGCCTTTCTAAAGAAGAAAAAAAAAGATTGCGGTCATGGTTAAATCCAAAGCATCCGCCTGCTAATGAAGAGCTGAAGCGATGGAACCATATCGTTTCAACCTCAGGAGTCAAATTAGTGGAAAGTGAAACCTATCCGTTAGCCACTTTCAGTCAAAAAGTAGTATGTGAATACTATGAAGTGTGTCCTTTTAATGAGAGTTTAAAGCATATTGAAATAAACTTGGGCATACAGCCCAATCATTACAACCATCTTTTTGATGTTGAAGTAGTTCATGAAATCACTTCTGATTTATATCAGGCAGCATCTATCGACGCATTACTAAAAGGAAAGCAAGCCAAGGTTGTGGATGAATTTAGAAATATTTTGAAAGATGATATTTTTAAATGGGATATTCATCGAACAAAGGAAGAATTTCGTGAAATCGTTTTGAATCAGACCAAATTTTTGGCTGAACGAGGCTATGGGGCTTTGGCCTACCCAAAAATGTATGGTGGGGCCGATGATATGGAAGGATATGCTCATATGTTCGAGAACATGATGTTCGTTGATGGAAGCCTGACCATAAAATTTGGTGTTCAAGTGGGTCTCTTTGGTGGTAGCATTCAAAAGTTGGGAACCAAAAAACATCATGACCAATATTTAGCTGATGCTGGCACCGCTAAACTATTAGGTTGTTTCGCCATGACGGAAACTGGTCATGGATCCAATGTAAGAGGCATCAAAACCACTGCAACCTATGACAAGCAGTCTGATAGTATTGTTATTCATACTCCCGGTAAAAACGATAACAAAGAATATATTGGCAACGCCCTTCACTCGAAGATGGCATCCGTTTTTGCTCAATTGATCGTCAATGGTAAAAACGAAGGGGTTCACGCAATCTTAGTGCCCTTAAGAGATTCTAATCATACAGTGCTTCCCGGAATCACTGTGGAGGACAATGGTTACAAACTCGGATTGAATGGCGTGGATAACGGAAAAATTTGGTTCAATCAAGTCTCAGTGCCCAGAGAAAACCTCTTAAATAAATATGGTACTATCAACAATGATGGCACCTATCATTCCGATATTCAAAACCCTAGCAAACGCTTTTTTACCATGTTAGGTACTTTGGTCGGTGGTAGAATTTGTGTAGCACGTGCTGGATTAGGTGGAGCCAAAATGGCGCTGGCAATTGCTATTAAGCATGCTCTCCGACGGAGACAATTCAATGATAGTATCAAGATGCAGGAAGACCTATTGATGGATTACCCCTCGCATCAACTAAGATTGACACCTCTGGTCGCTAGTGCATATGTTTACCATGTTACCTTGGATAAAATGATGGAAATCTATTGTGATGAAAGCCAACCCGATAAACGAAAAGTAGAAACACAAGTTGCGGGACTCAAATCGATAATTACCTGGTACGCCAATGAGACGATTCAAGAATGTCGTGAGGCCTGCGGTGGAAAAGGATATTTAATAGAGAATAGAATTGCCGACCTCAAAGGTGATGTAGACATTTTTACCACCTTTGAAGGAGATAACACCGTACTTCTGCAATTGGCTGCGAAAGGAGTACTCTCCGACTTTAAAGCGGAGTTCAACAGTGCCGGTTTTACCTCTGTCCTGAAAATTTTAAGTATGCAAATTAGCGATACCTTAACCACGATTAATCCTTTGTATTCAAATAAAGTAGACAAGGATCATTTGTATAGTCAGAAGTTTCATAAACATGCTTTTGAATATAGAACGCGCCGTTTGACCTATACCCTTGCCATGCGGATACGGGATTACATAAAAAAAGGCATGCCTTCTTATCAGGCCTTTCTAAAGGTGCAAACACATTTACTGGCCTTAGGAAAAGCCTATAGTGTCGAATTGGCCTATACCACCTTTACAGATTTCTTAACCGGAATCAAGGATGAAAAGAATCGAGAGCTTTTTCAGAAACTAGGTACACTTTATGCCTTACATGAAATAAGAGAAGATGCAGTATGGTACCTTGAACAAGGATATCTGGGAGGCAGCAAATCAAAAGCCATACGTCAGCGAGTTGAACGACTATGCACAGAACTAAGGCCACATAGCGGGGTATTGGTCGATGGCTTTGGAATACCGGAGCACTGTATGAGTGCCCCGATTTCCCAATAATCATTTCTGATTCTCTTGACTAGCTCATTGTTTTACAACCTTGAAAGTTCTAGAAACCTGTGGAGTTTGCACTTTTATATAATATATGCCCGGGGCGTATGTACTTAAGTCAAGTATCGGTTCTGATTCTTGGGAAGTTTTCTTTACGAGAACCTTTCCAGAAAAGTCAATTATCACAATTTCCTTAACCCCTTCAATTCCATGTATTTCCACTTTATTGGTTGTCGGATTAGGGTATAATAAAGCAGCTGTATCAGTTGTAATACCACTATCAAAATCAATTCTTGCTCTAAAAGAAGAACTGGAGTTGGGAACAAAAGTAACCACCAGCTTCGGCCCGGGAGCCGTTGTATTCTCG
>CAZTLZ010000199.1:0-6020 GCA_964614665.1 uncultured Maribacter sp. | reverse complement strand
AAAATCAAACCAACAAATAGTTTATGATGCCATTGTCGTCGGTACCGGAATCAGTGGAGGATGGGCCGCAAAGGAATTATGTGAGAACGGTTTGAAAACCTTGGTGCTCGAAAGGGGTCGCATGGTCAAGCATATTGATGATTACCCTACCATGAACAAAGACGATTGGGATTTTCAATTAAGGGGCCAACTTTCAAAAAAAGAGAAAAAGAAATATCACACTGAAAATCGAAATTGGGCGCCTGGAGAAGACAATGCGCACTTTTTTGCAAAAAATATGGACCACCCTTATGTGGAGACCAAACCTTTTGCATGGTTGAGAGGGTATCATGTTGGCGGCCGGTCCATTACTTGGGGTAGGCAATCATACCGATGGAGCGATATAGATTTTGAAGCTAATAAAAAGGACGGCCACGGAATTGATTGGCCTGTCAGATATAAGGATGTATCACCTTGGTACGACAAAGTAGAAAAGTACATTGGTGTCAACGGGGAGAAATTAGGCTTGAAACAGTTGCCCGATGGGGAGTTTCTTCCCCCAATGGAATTGAATTGCGTGGAGAACGACTTACGGAAATCAATGGAAGTTCAATTTGATGATGGACGCCTTTTGACCATAGGTAGAAGTGCAAATTTGACTGGGCTAGTCGAAGACCAAGATGGTAGAACACTATGTCAATATCGGAATAGATGTAGTAGGGGTTGCCCTTTCGGGGGATACTTTAGCAGTAATTCTTCCACACTGCCTGCGGCAGAACGAACAGGAAATATGACACTTCGACCCAATTCCATTGTACATGAAATTATTTATGATGATTCCAGCAAAAAAGCAGTAGGAGTTCGAGTAATCGATTCTGAGACCCATGAAAAACTAGAGTTTAAAGCAAAAGTGATTTTTCTGTGTGCATCGGCCATGGCCTCAGTTGGTATTTTGATGCAGTCAAAAAGTGAACGTTTCCCAAATGGTTTAGGAAATGATTCGGGCGCCCTTGGCAAAGGCATTATGGATCATCATTTCCAAGCGGGTGCGAGTGCAGATGTAAAAGGCTATTTAAACAAATATTATAAAGGAAGAAGACCAAATGGTTATTACATTCCGAGATTTGTAAACCTTGATCAAAAAACAGAGCGAAAGGATTATGTACGAGGGTTCGGTTATCAAGGTGGTGCCAGTAGAGGAGATTGGTCCCTAGCTATCGCAGAGACTTCGTATGGAAAAGATTTGAAAGATGCTATCTTAAAACCTGGGGCATGGAGAATTGGAATGACAGCTTTTGGAGAAGTTTTACCTCATGATGATAACAAAGTGACCCTGAGTCATGACCGAAAAGACAAATGGGGTTTACCTCTGCTTGATTTTGATGTGGAATACAAGGCTAATGAAATGAATATGCGAAAAGATATGGTCGATGAGGCTATCGCTATATTCAAAAGAGCCGGTTTTGAAAATGTAAATGGGTATGACAATCGAAGCGGACCAGGAAGTGCGATTCATGAAATGGGAGGCGCCCGAATGGGCCATAGCCCAAAAAACTCAATTGTCAATAAGAACAATCAAATTCACGCAGTACCCAATGTGTATGTTACCGATGGAGCCTTTATGACATCGTCTAGTTGTGTGAATCCATCTTTGACCTATATGACATTTACGGCTCGGGCCGCTAACCATGCAGCAAAAGAATTCAAAAAAGGAAGGTTTTCATAAAAGCACCTATCTTTATAGATTAGCGTACAGAAAAATTAACAATATTAATCATATACCCTACGTTTAGATTTCATGGATAACCACTCAGCCAATAACATGTGGGGTGATTACTTGAAAAATCACCTTGAGGACGTCTTTCATGAGGCTCCTAAAGCGATACACTTCTGCGATAATGAGGAAGACGCCAATGAGTGCGCGAAATTGGTGAAGGCGGGAGTTAAAAAAGCTACTTCTGATTCATTACTAGGGCTTCAATATAGAAATGAACGTTTACCTAAAATAGGAGATTATATGGTTGTTACCGATTGGCAAGGTGAGGCACAGTGTATTGTCGAAACGACCAAGGTTACTCTTAGACCATTCTTTAGTATTAATGAAGAATATGCGAGATTAGAAGGTGAAGGTGATAAGTCTTTGGATTACTGGAAAAAAGTACATTGGGACTATTACACGCGTGAATTGGAAGAATTCGAACGTGTCCCTCGTGAGAGCATGATTGTGGTTTGTCAAGAGTTCGAGAAAGTTTTTGAAAGAAAAAAATGATTTATATATAAAAAAGAGCCGCTCAAGAGCGGCTCTTTTTTATCTTATCCATTATTAATTTACTTCATCATTTTCACCCAGGTATTCTTTTTCTTATGTGATTCAACTGTAGCTTCAATGAAGTTCATACCACGAACACCATCTTCCATCGTTGGGAATTCACCATCATTGTATCTTTTGCCGCGAATAGCTTTTGCAGCACCTAAATAAATATTCGCCATAGAATCAAAAATACCTTCAGGGTGACCCGCAGGTAGCTTGGTGCCATCCAAGGATAACTTAGAATTATATCCGTGGCCTGGTTTGTATACCTGCATTGGTTCAGTATCACTCAACTTGTAAAGGAAGTTGGGTTTTTCTTGTTCCCATCTGAACGCTCCTTTAGAACCGTAAATAGCAATTGCCAATCCATTTTCTTCTCCTGTGGCAACTTGACTTCCTCGTATGACACCTTTTACGTGATCGTCCATACGAATTAGTACGGTACCATCTACATCCATCTTATTATCCTTATATAGATAATTGAAATCACATAATAATGATTTCACCTTAAGTCCGGTCGTATATTCCACCATATTGAATGCATGAACGCCAATATCCCCCATACAAGAACTGATACCTGCCTTTTTAGGGTCTAAACGCCAAACTGTTGATCGCTTTTTCTTATCGTGAATAATCTCGTTTATCCATCCTTGATAATAGCGGGCATCTATTTTGTGAATTTTTCCGATAGCGCCCTTTTTTATCATTTCCCGCATTTGGCGCACCATTGGATAGCCAGTATAAGTATGTGTCAAGGCAAAAACTTTTCCAGATTTTTTATGTGCTTTTTCCAAGATTTTAGCTTCGGCCAAAGTTGTCGTCATAGGTTTTTCACAAATCACATGGAATCCATTATCCAACAACTTTTTTGCCATTGGAAAATGCAAAAAATTGGGGGTGAGAACTGAACATACCTGAATGCGCTCACTCTCAGGTAATTTCATTTCTTCCTCTATAAATGTGTCAAAATCCTCATAAATTCTGTTTAGCGGCACGTCAATCTCTCTGGCAAAAGCTTTGTTCGCCTTAAAATCTGGATTAAAACATCCTCCAACAATTTGATAGTTATCATTAATGTGGGATGCAACTCTGTGTAAAACTCCAATGAGAGAATCTCCGCCCCCTCCTAATATTCCTAATCGTATTTTCTTTGGCATGAAACTATGTTATTAATGTTATATGTCTTTTAAAGAGCCATGAATATATAAAATCTCAAAGAGCCTGTTTAAGATTTATAGGTAATTTTTTCGTTTTTGAATAAAATGGCAAATAAAACCAGTACCATTAGAGCAAACCCGGCTGGATATAACCATATGGTTTGCCAGTTATGATTACCTTCAGAAACAAGGTAGACATCCGTTATTTTTCCAGCAATCCAAAACCCGATTAACATTCCAATTCCATAAGTTGCAAGTGTAATAAGCCCCTGAGCTGCACTTTTATAGGTTGACCCTGCCTTTGCATCTGTATAAATCTGCCCTGATACAAAGAAAAAATCATAACAAATTCCGTGAAGAGCTATTCCAACCAGTAGAAGAAATGTAAGTTCACTAGCATTACCATATGCAAATAGAACATAGCGAAGTCCCCATGCCGACATAGCCACCAAAATGGTATTTTTGAATCCAAATTTTTTAAAAAAGAAGGGCAACAATAACATAAATATAATCTCAGAGATTTGACCAATGGTCATTTTACCTGCTGGATTGGTAACACCCACTTCACCTAAAAACTGACCCGCGTGCTGATAGTAAAATGCTAGCGGTATACAAATCAAAACCGAGGCCAGAAAAAAAGTAAAGAAGTTTCTGTCTTTTAAAAGCCCTAAAGCTTCAAGTCCAAGAATTTTAGAAAGGGTTACTTTCTTTGATCGATCGACTCGAGGTGGTGTCTTTGGTAAAGTAAAACTAAAAACACCCAAAATTGCAGATGATATTGCTGCCATTAAAAAAGTATTTCTTAGAATTCCATCGGATATTCCTGTTTGAGAGTCCCATCCAAATAGGCTAATCAGTAGACCGGCAACAATCCAACCTGCGGTGCCAAATACACGAACAAATGAGAATTCTTTGGCAGGATCCTTCATTTGATTGAACGAAACTGAATTAACCAAAGCCAATGTAGACATATACATTATCATATAAGCAAGCAAAAAAGGATAAAATACGCTGAAATCCGAAGCAGTGTATAACAAATACATTAGTCCTGCTCCCAATAAGTGCAATACCCCAAGTATGCGTTCTGCATTGAAATAGCGGTCGGCAATCAAGCCTATGAAAAAAGGTGCTAGAATCGCCCCCCAAGATTGGGTGGAATATGCAAAAGAAATTTCAGATCCGCTGCTGCCCAGTGTATTTGGCAAGTAAATTCCCATGGTTACAAACCAACTTCCCCAAATGAAAAATTCTAAGAACATCATCACGGAAAGCTGTACTCTTACTCTAGAAACCATGCTGTACGACTTATCGTTTGTAAAAAACATAATCCAGTGGAATAGGCTCTATTCCATTAGTACGAAAATCCATCGCAATCTGCCCTCTATGATGTGTGGAGTGGTTTATTATATGAAAAAGAACATCCTGAAGGGTATTGGTGAACAATCTCCCCTCTGTATTTTCATAATCGATGCGTTTTTCAAAATCATCGGTATTGGTGGTAATTTCAAATGAAGTTCTTTGGTTCTCGTAGTGAATATCCTCCCATTTGCTCACCTCATGAATTTGAAATACTTCATACTGCCCTTTTTTGCCGATTACCCGAGCATTCCATATGTGATGCGCATTGAGAATATGACTAACGAGCTGTATACTCTTTTCTGGAACATTCTTCATTGTAACGCATGCTTCGATCAACACTTTGTTGCAATAAAAATTATAATCAAAGAGCTGATTAAAAAAGATTTTCATACAAGTATTTCTATTTCTGTATTAAGGTTTAACTAGGGGGGAGACTACTGTGGTTTGAGTTTTTTTGATTGAAATCAACTTAATTCTTTTACGACTTTGAGCATAAGATCTCTGGTTGCCTTGATGCCTGCTTCTTCGTCCAAAATACTTCCTTCATATTCCACACCAATAAAACCAGTATACCCTGCATCCTTTACCATTTGCATCATTTTCACATAGTCGATTCCTATGGCGTTTCCGTCTTCATCAAAATCATTTGATTTCGCGCTAACTGCCTTTGCATAGGGCATTAGCTCAGCTACACCTTTATATTTGTCATAGTCCTCCTTGCAACTTCTATCTTCATTTCTTGTGATGCAGAAATTACCAAAATCAGGCAATGTTCCACAGTTGTTTAGATTAACAGCTTTCATAACCTCGGCATGTAAGGCCCCATTTGAAGATAATCCCCCATGATTCTCCACAAGTACGTTGATATTCTTTGTTTTTGCATAAGTGGAAAGTTTTGTAAGTCCGTCGACGGCACTGGCCTTCCATTCTTCCGGCACCATGCTACCATTTAAATTCACTCGTACGGCATGACATCCCATGGCAGCTGCGGCATCAACCCATTTCTTATGTTTTTCGACGGTTTCATTTCGTTCAGCCTCATCATTCACTGCTAAATTACCTTGCCCATCGATCATAATCAAAACATTCTCCAAACCATGTTTCTTTGCCTCTGCATTTGACTTCTCGACAAATGCCGCCATCGCTTCCTCAGAGTAATCAGCGTCAGAAAGTTCTGGGTTGTACAATTGACTTACATATTCCAATCCTGTAAA
>CAZTLZ010000198.1:0-6026 GCA_964614665.1 uncultured Maribacter sp. | reverse complement strand
TGAACAAACTTCCATTTGGGAGGACTTGAAATACATTTGGGGGTGCCCGAAAAAGGCATTTATTCTAGCTCTTTTTCGAAGAATGTTTTGAAAGACCCCTCCGCGGTTATTTCACATTTAAGTATTTCAAAATATAAATTCTATATTTTTTTGGCGAAAATTTAGCATTATGATAAATTTAGTACGTATTTTAATACTTTCTAACAACCTAAATTACTTAACACTATGTTGAATCGACCACGATTATCGGGGAAACGTTTGCGTAAGCTCCATTCCCTCACGCTGTTTTTATTCATTTTTAGCCTATTTTCATTTTCTCTTGTAGCCCAAGACGTTATCGTTACCGGTAATGTGACCTCATCAGTTGACGGGTTACCACTACCCGGGGTTACAATTCTTGATGCAAATGATGGCACTAGGGGTGCTCAAAGTGATTTTGATGGTAATTATACGATTACCGTTTCCGATGGTGGTACTAGTTTGCGATTCAGCTATATCGGGTTCACCTCGGCTACCGTGCCCTTAAATGGTCAAACAACATTAAATGTAGCACTGGATGAAGATGTGGCAAGTCTGGACGAGGTGGTCGTTGTAGGTTATGGTACGCAAAAGAAGGCTACCGTCACAGGGGCTGTTACGGCAGTTAAAGGTACAGTCTTAGAACAATCACCTGCGATTAGTATCTCGAACTCACTTGCAGGTCGCTTGCCCGGGGTAGTGATTATCCAAACAAGCGGTGAACCTGGTAATGACGAATCTAACATTACAATTCGTGGTACCAATACTTTGGGTAATAGCCAACCATTAATAGTTATTGATGGTATACCGGATAGAGATGGTGGTATTGGTCGATTGAATGGTGCGGACATCGCAGATATCTCGGTACTGAAAGATGCCTCAGCGGCAATTTATGGGGCTAGAGCTGCAAACGGTGCAATTATAGTCACTACCAAGCAGGGTAAGGCCGGTAAACCTACCATTACCTATGATGCTGATTTTGGTTTAAATCAACCTACGGTCATACCAGAAATGTCCAACTCCGTTGAATATCTAAATATTAGAAATGAAGATGCTATATTTAATAGTAACATTCCATCTGCACAGTGGGGTGATGCTTTGGCCGCTTTTCAAAGTTCAGGCAGTTATACCATACCAGGAACGACAGAAACCGTGAATGCCAACTTCTCTCCAGAAACGGTAAACGGTCATGCTACCAATGCAGATCCCTGGTTATATCCAAATACAGATTGGTTTGATGACACCTTTAAAGAATGGGCAACCCAATCAAGACACAATCTTTCGATTACTGGTGGAAGTGAGAAAATCAAGTACTTTTCTTCCATCGGGTATTCTGATCAAGATGCTATCTATAAAAATTCAGCGAACAGATACCAACAATATAATTTCAGGCTCAACACTGACGCTCAACTTACAGAGCATATCAGCACCAAATTGGGTATGGCATACAGAAAGGAAGATCGTCGATTTCCAACAGAAGGAGCGGGTGCCATATTTAGAATGTTAATGAGAGGTAAGCCACAAGAGGCCGCCGTTTGGCCGAACGGACAGCCTGGACCCGATATTGAAAATGGGCAACAACCTGTAGTGGTTACTACCAATGCCACGGGTTACGATCGTCAACCAACAGACTACCTACAATTTACAGGTTCTGTTGACATCACTAACCCCTGGATTGAAGGACTGAAATTGACCTTATTAGCAGGTGTAGATCAAAGTCAATTACGCCGAAAGAGATGGGAAACTCCTTGGGAGCTATTTTTCTTGGATCGAGATGAATATATCGCTACAGGCAACCCGGTAACAAATGGTGCGATTAGATCGAACTTCACCGATGCAAGATTGTTACAAACATCAACTAATATATTAAATGTCAACTTAACTGGTCTATTGAATTATGAACGTACTTTCGGAGACCATACTCTCGGAGCTCTCGTCGGCGTTACAAAAGAAACATTTCAGGGAGAATTTCAATCTTCATTTAGAAGAGACTTTATTTCTGATGCTGTTGACCAATTGTTTGCAGGGGGTGCCACACAGACTGTTAACGGAAGCGCATACAACCGTACGCGCTTAGGGTACTATGGTCGTGTTCAATATAATTTTAAAGAAAAGTATTTAGCCGAGTTTATTTGGCGCTATGATGGCTCCTACATTTTCCCAGGTGCCGATCGTTTCGGATTTTTCCCTGGAGTATTGGCAGGATGGAACATTACCAATGAGGATTGGTTCAATATAAAAGGAATCGACTTTTTGAAATTGAGGGCATCCTATGGTCAAATGGGTAATGATCAGGTTTTCTTTGATGGCCGCCTACAAGAATTTGCCTTTTTATCTACCTATGGGTTCAATGAGTACCCTATAGACGGTCAAGTCGTTACCACTTTAGAAGAATCTCTTCTGGCCAACCCTAGTTTTACCTGGGAAAGAGCTAACAACCTAAATGTTGGTCTTGATGGCATCATATTAGATGGTAATCTTAGTTTCACTTTGGAATATTTCTTGAATAAGCGAGACCAAATATTAATTAGACCTGAAGGTTCAACCCCTCAGTCCGCCATCGACCCAAGTTTGTTACCCCCAATAAATGCAGGGGAAGTTCAGAATACTGGCTTTGAATTCGCATTAAATTACTATGGTGGCAATGAAGATGGTTTTAAGTGGGATGCAGGTGTGAATGGAGGTTATGCAAAAAACGAGGTTATCTTTTTAGATGAGATTCCAGGTGCACCCGAATACCAACTTCAGGAAGGAAAACCGATTGGAGCCTATTTGGTTTATGAATCCGATGGTGCGTTTTTGGATGAAGCCGAAATCGCCAGCAATACCTTGGATTATAGTAATGTAACGCCAAACCTTAAGCCAGGAGATATGAAGTTTAAAGATGTCAATGGTGATGGGGTAATCGACGGAGACGACCGCGTACGTTTAGAAGAGAATAACGTACCTAAATTTACCTTTGGGGCCACTTTCAATGCCTCCTACAAGAACTTCGACCTAGGATTACTTTTACAGGGTGCCGCTGGCTCATCTGTTTTTATCAGAACTGAATCCGGTGATATCGGAAACTATTTAAAATATAACCATGACAATCGATGGAGCATAAACAACCCGAGTAGTGAACACCCGAGATTGGCAAGTAGAAACAATACCTACTATTCCAACCCTGGGGAGTTCGGTCTTAATACGTACTACCTTTTCAACAGAGATTATTTAAGGGTAAAGAATATTCAACTTGCCTATAATTTCCCCAGTAGTATGATTGATTCCTTCGGTTTGTCGAAGTTTAAGGTCTATGTAAGTGGTTCAAATCTGTTTACCTTTGACAAATTCGGAATTTTCGATCCAGAGGCTACGAACACGGCCGGCACCTACTACCCACAGTCAAGAATTATCAATACAGGATTTAGTTTAACATTTTAATAAATCAGTTATGAAAAAAAGGAGATTAATAATGCTTTGTACGATAGCGGCTTTTTCCGGGCTGATGTCATGTAACAAAGATTTTTTAGACACACAACCACTAGATAAGGTTTCAGCAGACGCTACTTGGTCTAACGGCGCCCTATCAGAAGCTTTTGTTTTCAATGTATATTCATTTTTGAATTACGGTGGTTTCGAAGAGGAGTCATTGGCATCGATTACCGACGAAGCCATGTTTACACACGCGGGTAGAGGTCTGAATGTAATAACAGAAGGCACCCTAAATGAGACTTCAATTGGAAACGCTAGGGTCACGCCTCAATGGGGAGAATTGTATCTCGCCATACGCCAGGCGAATATTGCCATTAAGGAACTTCCGGAAGCGACATTCGACGACGCTGACTTAAAAGAACGCTTGCTTGGTGAAGCCCATTTTTTAAGAGCCTATTACTACCATCAGTTGGTTCGTTTTTATGGGGGAGTTCCAATAATTGACAGACCCTATGGGCTTGATGAAGACTATACCATAGCCAGAAATACGTTCGCAGAAAACGTTGATTTCATGCTTGCCGATGCTGAGATGGCGATTAACATGTTAGATGGGAAACCTGAAACTCCTGGTCGCGCAAATATGATAAGTGCGATGGCTTTGAAGGCAAGGGTCTTGATTGAAGCTGCAAGTGATTTACGTGATGGCCCTACGGCAAGTGCTAATTCGTCGGTATTGGGTAGCTATTCCAATTTAGACCTAGTGGCTTATGCTTCAGGAGATAGAGCAGCACGTTGGAACGCAGCAAAAGCAGCGGCAAAAGCGGTTCTAGATGCTACTTCAGGTTACAAGCTTGATCTATCGGCACCGGTAACAGCTGAAGAAGGTAAAGATAATTATGTCTCCATTGCTCTAGGTGGAGGAAGTTCAGTAGGTGATGCCGCGGCTAGAGCGGAACTTCTTTTTGAACGTACGCATACGCCATTATTTACTCGTGAAAGCGGATGGCCTCTGGGCGGAATTCACCAAGGAATCAACAATGGCCCTAACGGTTATCACAATTGGGCTGGTAATACCCCTATCCAACTCTTAGTAGATGACTATGAAATGATGGATGGTTCCAAATTCGATTGGAATAATCCTGCTCACGCAGCTGATCCTTATGCTAATCGTGATCCTCGATTATATGCAACCGTTTTATACGATGGTGCACCTTGGAAACCACGTCCTTCCGATGTAGCAGGTATCGACCCTGTAGATCAGATTCAAACTGGTGATTATGATGACGGTGCTGGTGGTCTTGTTAATGGTGTTGATACTAGAAAATCCCCTGTTGAGGACTGGAACGGAAGTAGAACAGGATACTATGTCCGTAAGTTCATCGACCCGGACCCAGGAGTGGTGGATAATCAATCAAGCGCACAGGTAATTCCCTGGCCCTTCATTCGTTATACTGAGATGGCACTCAATTATATTGAAGCTTCTATTGAGACAGGTGATGAAGGTGAAGCCATCAGTTGGCTAAACAAAATTCGTTTCAGAGTGGGTCTTCCGGCAGTAACAGATACTGGTGACGCTCTCAGAGATCGCTACCGCAATGAAAGGCGCATCGAACTAGCTTATGAAGAACACCGTTATCATGATGCGAGACGTTGGATGATTGCTGCTGAAACTTTGGGTCGTGGTATTAAAGTAATGAGCACGCAAGCAACATTAAAGGCAGGCGCTTCTCCAAATGTTCCTTATACACATGATAAAACAAAGTACGATTACACCTATTTATCAGTAGACAATACGGAAACTGAAACAAGACAATGGGATGATAAAATGTATTACTTCCCAATCAGTAGGGATGAAATAAATCGTAATAACCTGTTGATACAGAATCCTGGGTATTAATCAAGGTCTTTTATAAAATTAGATCATGGAAAAATCTACCTCAAACGGGGTAGATTTTTCTACTTTTACACGACTATGAAAAAGTGTTGTTCTTTCCTTGGTATACTCCTACTTTTCATTTTCATGGGATGTAAAGAAAATGATTCCAAAATTGTACAAAAAGAAGCTGTAGAGACGCCCTCACTTTTTTCGCTGCTTAAACCAGAAACAACCAATATTCACTTTCAAAACAAGCTAAAAGAAAGCCTGAATGCCAACGTTTTGATGTACGAATATCTTTATAATGGAGCAGGTGTGGCAACAGGGGATTTTAACAATGATGGACTTATTGATCTCTACTTTACCTCAAATATGGGCGAGAATATCCTCTATGTCAACAGAGGAGATATGAAATTCGAAGATGTCTCCGCTAGCTCAAAAACCAAGGGCAGACCAGGGCCATGGAAAACGGGAGTAACAGCTACCGACGTTAATGGTGATGGCCTATTAGATTTATACCTATGCTATTCAGGTGCACTACCTCCGCAAAAGAGACAGAATCAGTTATTCATTAATCAAGGTACCGATGCCAATAACAATCCTGTTTTTGAAGAAAAGGCAGCAGCCTATGGGCTAGATAGTCCTGCCTATAGTAATCAGGGTTATTTTTTGGACTATGATCGTGACGGCGACCTTGACATGTTATTATTGAATCATA
>CAZTLZ010000197.1:1227-6140 GCA_964614665.1 uncultured Maribacter sp. | reverse complement strand
CCTCCGTTCCATCAGTATCGGGAAGATCGTTTGCCGGATCGTCTATCTCATCATTGATATCAAAACCGTCATCGATATCACTGCCTTCGTACCCATCATCCAAACCATCGCCATCGGTATCGGTTCCCAAGAATGTTTGATCGGGAATACCATCGAAGTTGAAATCGTTGCCTTCATTATTATCAGGTACCGAATCGTTATCACTATCAAAATCTAGATAATCTACTTCATCGGTCTCATCTGTATTTACCGGAGTGAGACCCGCATTTCCGGAGCCTTCATAAGCATTATCCAAGCCATCTTGATCCTCATCGGCCAGCAAAGGAGCAACATAATCTGAAGTGGTTTGGGCTTCCACATTATCAGGAATGCCATCGTTATCGGCATCGAGGTCCACTCTATTTGGATAACCATCTCCATCAGAATCAATATCTGTATTGAACGTTATGGTTTGGGGATTAACAAAGTTATCTAAACAAGAGAACTGGATACCCGACTGCCTAGCGACCTTTGTGGTAAAATTATCATTACCGGAGGCCATTATTCCAAATCTAAAGATGAACGTCGAAATATTCACAAACTCGACGGCCACATTTACTTGAGGATTTACATTGGAAATTCCAGTATACTCCGTGGTCCCGCCATTGATTAGTAAACCTCCACCCGTATTCTCAACAGCTATATCCTTTGGATCATCAAAAGTGTAACTCGCAGGAGTGTCAAACCTGTTAAACTCCTGATATCTGTCATTTCCATCTACGTCAATGAAATTCGCAATTAATTCGTTTAGGACCGCAGGGGTTTCCGTTCCTGAAATAACTAGGGATATTCTTAAATCCACATAAGGGTTTCTAACATCGTCCGTTGCCGTAAAGAAAATCTCAGGTTTAAAAAATTCAGGATCAACGGTATTTTGGTCTAGTGTTGAAATACTACTATTAACCACTTCGTCCACAGTTACAAGTGCATCCAACCCATCTATTATGTTTGAAAATCTATATACCGCACCTTCATTAAATGCTTCGCCAGACTCCAATACAGGTTCATTACTAAAGTTCAAATTTGGAACCGTTTCACAATCAAAATCTGTACTTAATATGCTAGATTCTGAACTATCAAGAAGACCATCACCATCCGAATCCAAATCAATATAATCGGGTATTTCATCCCCTTCCGTATCTATTGGAGTCAGACCATTGTTACTTTCATAACTATCATCCAACCCATTTCCATTGGCATCTTGATTTGAAGGAGCGACAAAAGCAATTGCTGATTGGGCCTCAACATTATCCGAAATTCCATCATTGTCCGAATCCAAGTCCAAATAATTCAAAATACCATCACCATCGCTATCTGTGGTTATGCCTTCAACCGTATCTAAGATTCCGTCGCCATCGTCATCAATATCTGTCTCATCTTGAACGCCATCACCATCTGTATCTATAAAAACCGCATCTACAGTAGATAGGTCAGGGGAATTAATGAATGAAGAGGTACTAGTAAGTATTAAAAAAAGAAGAAGGGTAGTAATGCCATAAATTCCTCTCCTTTCTAAAGTCAAGAAAGTAAAAATTTTCATATGATGTCAGTTTTCAATTAAACTAATCACCATGGCCTGTAGGCACAACTAAAGTAAGATGTTTGGGACAACTTTACTATGCAAGATATATCTAAAAATTTGAACGTCAAATTGTTTTGAGACCCGAAACTCTGAAATATCCTCAAAACACAAGTTTATTCGACGAAGTGTGATATTCTTGACTTCCAATACTTTATTAGTTACGTTGCCTAGAGAATAAAAGATTATTCAAGGGACTTGAATATCGACTAAATACGAAATTAATCGACCAACAATTGAGTAATTTATCACTCGGCAGTAATTCATTTACATAAAATTCAAGTATGGAAAGCCAAGATAGAATTTGCAATAGAGAGCACTCAATAACCATAATATTTGCCTTATTTTTGCTCAAATTTTTTAAATGGGATTTAAAGAAGAAATAGCAAAGCGGAGGACATTCGGAATTATTTCTCACCCCGATGCGGGAAAGACCACTCTTACAGAAAAATTGCTGTTATTTGGCGGTGCGATCCAAGAAGCAGGTGCTGTCAAAAACAACAAAATAAAAAAGACAGCAACCAGCGATTTCATGGAAATTGAAAGACAACGTGGAATATCGGTTGCAACTTCAGTTTTAGCTTTTATTTATAAAGATAAAAAAATCAACATCTTAGACACTCCAGGTCACAAAGATTTTGCTGAGGATACATTTCGTACACTAACCGCTGTGGATAGTGTCATCGTTGTAATCGATGTTGCAAAAGGAGTTGAGGAACAGACGGAAAAACTCGTTGAAGTTTGTCGAATGAGAAATATTCCAATCATTGTCTTCATCAACAAATTGGACAGGGAGGGAAAAGATGCTTTTGATTTACTTGATGAACTCGAGCAAAAATTGGGATTGTCAGTAACTCCTCTAAGCTTTCCCATCGGAATGGGCTATGACTTTAAAGGCATCTATAATATTTATGAGAGAAATATCAATCTTTTTAGTGGTGATAGTAAGAAGAACATTGAAGAAACGATAGCCTTTGACAATATTGAAAATTCTGAATTAGAGAATATTATTGGCTCTGAAGCCGCTGAAGAACTCAGAGGCAATCTTGAACTAGTTGAAGGTGTCTATCCTCCTTTCAGTAAAGAACTATACTTGCAAGGGGCACAACAACCCGTTTTCTTCGGCTCGGCCTTAAATAACTTTGGCGTTCGCGAGCTATTGGACTGTTTTATTGAAATTGCTCCGGAGCCAAAGCCAAAGATGGCGGAGGAACGTATGGTTGAGGCCAATGAAAAAGAAATGACCGGGTTTGTTTTCAAGATTCATGCAAATATGGATCCCAAACATCGTGACCGGCTAGCCTTCGTGAAAATTGTCTCCGGCACATTTGAAAGAAACAAGCCTTACTTACATGTAAGACAGGGAAAAAAATTAAAATTTTCAAGTCCCAATGCTTTTTTTGCCGAAAAGAAAGAAATTATCGACACCTCCTACCCTGGAGATATTGTTGGTCTTCATGATACTGGAAACTTCAAAATAGGCGATACTATGACCGAGGGAGAAGAGTTGCACTACAAAGGTATACCCAGCTTTTCACCCGAGCATTTTAGATATATCAATAATGCGGACCCAATGAAATCAAAACAGCTCTATAAGGGTATTGATCAGTTGATGGATGAAGGTGTCGCACAATTATTTACTTTGGAATTGAATGGCCGCAAAGTAATTGGCACCGTTGGTGCACTACAATTTGAAGTAATACAGTATCGTTTAGAACATGAATACGGAGCAAAATGTTCCTACGAGAACTTTCCAGTATTCAAAGCTTGTTGGGTAGACCCTGATGATTCTAAAAATGATGAGTTCAAGGAGTTCAAAAGGGTTAAACAGAAATTTCTGGCTAAGGATAAAAGAGGTCATTTAGTTTTCCTTGCTGACTCACAGTTCTCATTACAAATGACGCAACAGAAATATCCTTCCGTTAAGCTTCATCTTACTTCTGAATATGAGTAGCTGCTTATAAGGCGCTATTAGTCAATAGTGGTATTCTTAAGGTTATGAAACAATCTTGTAGTGGCCTATATGCTGGACATTAAATATTCATAAAGACCTAGTAAATACCTTATATAAAAAAACCTTTCAATTTATTGAAAGGTTTATCTCATTTTATGCTTCTCCCGTCGGCCCAAAATTCATTGGTATTGGTGGCTGTTCATAATCTTTGATAGTCCCATGGGCCTTTTCAAACCTACTAACATTATCATTCAATGCCTTTAGAAATTTCTTGGCATGCTGCGGTGTCAATACAATTCTACTCTTCACCTTAGCTTTAGGCGCCCCTGGCATCATACTAATAAAGTCAACAACAAATTCCGACACCGAGTGATTAATTATAGCAAGGTTTGAATAGATTCCCTCTGCCATTTTTTCATCCAGCTCTATATTGATTTGTTTTTGCTTTTGGTCTTTTTCACTCATATGCTTAAAAAAATAAACCCTGATAATTGCTTATCAGGGTTTCATGATATTTAGAATTTCAATGCTTCTTTACGAGCCATGATTTCATCATACTCCTCTTTGGAGCCAACAATAATATTCTCGTAATCTCGCATACCCGTACCGGCCGGAATTTTATGTCCGACGATAACATTCTCTTTCAAGCCTTCTAAAGTATCCACTTTACCACTAACGGCAGCTTCGTTCAACACTTTGGTCGTTTCTTGGAACGATGCAGCAGAAATAAATGACTTGGTCTGCAGCGATGCTCTAGTAATACCTTGAAGTATAGGCGTAGCAGTGGCTGCTACCGCATCTTTTGCTACAACCAAATTCTTATCCGAACGCTTCAAGATAGAATTTTCATCTCTCAGTTCACGTGCGGTTATTATTTGACCCGCTCTCAAGTTCTCTGATTCGCCCGCATCCTCAACTACTTTCTTACCATAAATCTCATCATTTTCACGTATGAAATCATCTTTGTGAACCAATTGGTTCTCTAAGAAAATCGTATCTCCTGGGTCTTGAATACGTACCTTACGCATCATTTGTCTCACAACGACTTCAAAGTGCTTATCGTTGATTTTCACCCCTTGTAGACGATATACTTCTTGAACTTCATTCACCAAGTATTGCTGAACTGCAGATGGTCCCTTGATTGATAAAATATCCTCTGGCGTTATAGAACCATCAGATAATGGCATTCCTGCACGTACATAATCATTTTCTTGAACCAAAATCTGATTTGAAAGTTTTACCAAGTACTTTTTGATTTCACCCAATTTTGATTCGATGATAATCTCACGGTTACCTCTTTTGATTTTACCGAAAGAAACTACACCATCAATCTCAGATACA
>CAZTLZ010000197.1:0-1217 GCA_964614665.1 uncultured Maribacter sp. | reverse complement strand
ATTTGATGGGTTACGAGCTTCAAACAATTCGGTAACTCTTGGAAGACCACCTGTAATATCACCTGCTTTAGCAGACTTACGAGGTATTTTCACCAAAATCTTACCTTCTTTGATTTTCTCCCCATCATCGACCATGATATGAGAACCTACTGGAAGGTTATATGAACGTAACGTTTCTCCTTTTGTATCTTGAATCAACAATGTTGGAATCAACTTCTTGTTTCTAGATTCAGAAATTACTTTTTCTTGGAAACCAGTTTGCTCATCAATTTCAACTTGATATGTCACACCTTGATCAATATTCTCATAAGCGATCTTACCTGTAAATTCAGAAACAATAACACCATTGTAAGGGTCCCAGGAACAAATTACATCATTCTTCGCCACTTTGGCTCCGTTCTTAATAAACAATGAAGAACCATATGGAATGTTATTGGTGCTTAAGGTAATACCTGTTTTAGCATCAACAATTTTAAGTTCCGAGGTTCTAGAAATTACAATGGTAACGTCAGCTCCCTCGCTATCTTTACCAGTAACTGTTCTTAAATCCTCGATTTCGGCTACACCCTCAAATTTGGCCTCTAGCTTGTTGTCTTCTGAAATGTTTCCAGCAATACCACCTACGTGGAATGTTCTTAGCGTCAACTGCGTACCTGGTTCACCGATAGACTGTGCGGCAACTACACCAACAGCCTCTCCTCTTTGTACCATTTTATTGGTGGAAAGGTTTCGACCATAACATTTAGCACAAATTCCTTTAGGAGCTTCACAAGTCAATGCAGAACGTACTTCTATGCTTTCAACTGGTGATGCCATAATTTTCTTGACATCACTTTCCATAATCTCTTGACCAGCCTCTAACAGTAATTCCTCACTAACTGGGTCGTAAACATCATGAAGTGAAACACGTCCTAAAATTCGTTCGCCTAAAGTCTCGACGATTTCCTCATTTTTCTTCAAGGCCCGAACTTCAACTCCTCTCAAAGTTCCACAATCTTCTATATTAATGATCACATCTTGTGAAACATCAACCAAACGACGTGTTAGGTAACCCGCATCAGCCGTTTTCAAAGCTGTATCCGCAAGTCCTTTACGAGCACCGTGAGTTGAAATAAAGTATTCCAAAATCGAAAGACCTTCCTTAAAGTTAGAAAGTATCGGGTTTTCGATAATCTCACCCCCACCAGCTGTTGATTTTTTGGGCTTGGCCATCAAAC
>CAZTLZ010000196.1:0-6253 GCA_964614665.1 uncultured Maribacter sp. | reverse complement strand
CGATCTGATGATCAAGATGCGCATTGGTCATAGCATAACGCTCCTCTGAAGTAGGTTTTTTAGCTTCTCCAGCTTCTTTTTGTGCCCTGTGTTCTTCCATTTTGGTTTTGCGCATCTTTGCATCTTCCAATTGAAGGGCCTTGATTTTTGTTTGCTGTGCTTCAGTAAGATCCAGAGCCAAGGTCATTTTCTTGGTCTTAAGGGTTGCCATTTGTTCAGGGGTCATATCATTCATTCTGTGACCTCCTTCATGATGCTCTCTTTGGGCCATTGTGATAAATCCGATAAGGAGCATTGCTGTTAAAACTACTTTTTTCATGTGTACATAATTTTGTTATTTCCCATTAGTGGGAAATCGGGTTTTTAATCATTTCTGTAATTATGACTTGGCAACTTCGAATTGGTTTAGTTGGGCTTGGGGAATTGGGTATTTATTAACATTCATTGGCCTTTAGGTTCATTTGGCTTGATGAGGTATTTGTTTGAGTGATTGTCTCCTGATGGGGGAAAGGACTTTTTTTTGAATGTGTGCTAAAAAAAAAGCGGTATGAGTTTGGGGAAACTCATGCCGCTCTAATATTACAAGTAGGTATTTTCAAGGTGAGCAGGTTAAGGTTTTGGGAAACCCTAAGTGCGCTCAATATATTTTCTAATTCAACGTTCTTTCCGCTGAAACTTGTTCTACAGTATTTTCTGCTAGTTCAGTATTTTGAATTGTATCAACACTATTGATGTTATAATAAGTTACTAATGCAAGTAAAAGACTTGCGAAATAAAGGGAACTTTTTACTTTATGTGACATGGTGATTTGGTTTTTAATTCTGAAGCTAATCTACTTCGGATTTGGACACGAAAAGGCCCCTTGTTGCGAAATGACCCTTTTGTGATGTCAAAATGCGATATTGTGTTGAATAGCGTTTTCACTCATCTGATTTTGTGTCCGTTCACCGATGTACACTTGAAATCATGAGTTTTTAATTTTGCTACTTTATGCCCAAAAGGAGGTCAATTCTTATGACCGCCTACCACAAATGACCAAATTTCTATCCATGGGGGACTTAGAAGCTAGCTGTATCAGGGGAATTTTGCAATTGCTGTAACATTTTTGGTTTAGAGGAGTCTTATAAGTAGAGAATTTTCATTTAGTAATTTTCTGAATTAGTCAAGGATAAAGTCGCATACTGTGGTTGGTGTTTGCGGCTTTATTTTTTTTAATACTTCTAAGAACCATCGATAAACGGTATTTGCCTTTGTAGTTCATCGAAAAAGTCAAGTTTTTCTCTCATAAAAATTCGAGCAAGTATCTGTTATAATCATAGAAAATCAAATTTTAAATTATGAATTTGACAGTTTTACCTTATAAATTTTACGAACATGTTCATTTTTCATAAAATCTAGGAGAATGGAATGCTAAAGAGAAAGGCAATAACGCGATAAACCAACGTTATTATACCTCATATATAATCGAAAAACGATATGAACAAAAAGAGTTTAGCTTTAGCTATAGTAATGGGACTATCATTTGCGAAGGGAGTTTTCGCTGCAGACCCTGAAACGGAAAAAGAAGAGTTTGATATAAACTCTATTACGTATATACAAGAAGAAGATGAAATTGACTTAGGTTTTGATGTGATGGATTATCTGCCGGATAATTTTAATCCGTACAGGCAATATGTCGATTTGAATGGTATTGAGTTTATCGAAGAAGAAGATACCCTTGACTTTGATACTGCGAAGTATTTACCGGACGGATTTGATGCATATGCCAATCCAAAGGGAATCGAAGGTATTAATTATATTGATGAGAACGATACTGTCATCTTGGATTTCAATACCAAGGATTATTTGCCTCAAGGGTTTAATCCTTATGTCAAAAGTTGAACATAACTTATAACTTAAAGAAGGCCTCAACATCTAATGTTGGGGCTTTTTTATTTAGAAAAGTATCGGAATCACAAATTGAAACAATACCACTAGCAAAGCTACCGAGATAAGGTTCAGAATAATACCAACCCTGGCCATTTCATGCACTTTGATATAACCACTTGCGAAAACGATAGCATTGGGCGGTGTGGCCATCGGCAGCATAAAGGCACAACTACTTGCCATGGTCACAGGAATAAGAAGGTATAGAATAGGAATTTCCAAACCTATAGCTATACCGGCCACAACTGGTGCCAATACGGCCACCAGGGCTACATTGCTCATCAATTCTGTCATAAAGAGCATTAATAAAATCAGTAATGATGCGGTCAATAAAATACTTATTTCACTACTAGCAATAGCATCGGCAACTAAATCTACGATACCACTTACCGACATTCCTTTGGCTAGGGCAAGTCCACCTCCAAAAAGAATTAAAATTCCCCATGCTAGTTTTGAAGTATCTTTCCAATGGATGATGAAATCCCCTTTTTTTATGTTATAGGGAATTGCAAATAAAGAGATAGCGGCAAAAATACTGATCATAGTATCTGACAGGCCAAGATTTGGAAAAACAGTATTGATAAGGGTTCTAAAAATCCAAAGGAATACGGTTACACCAAAAATGGCTAAAACCATTTTTTCTTTTCCTGAGATTGGCCCTAATTTTTTCAATTCAACCTGAATAACTTCTTTCGAGGCATTGAACTTCAAATCTTTATTTGGAAACATCCATTTTACCAATACCAAATAGATAATGGCAATCATTACTATTGAAAAGGGCAGGCCTAATGTCATCCACTTTAAAAATGATATTTGAATATTATATTCATTTTCGAGTAGGCCTATAAGTACAGAATTGGGTGGGGTGCCAATTACAGTGGCTATACCACCTGCGTTTGCTGAAAATGCAATACCCAGCATGACACTCAGTGCAAAATTTTGATCATTTTTAGTAAAACCATCTTCATCATTGATCAATAGGTTAATTACAGATAGGGCTATAGGAAGCATAACCACGGTACTCGCTGTATTACTGATCCACATGCTTAAGACAGCAGTGGCAATCATAAAGCCTAGAACCACCTTATTTGGGGTAGTACCTGTCAATCTAATAATATTTAGAGCAATGCGTTTATGTAGGTTTACTTTTTCTAGTGCTAATGCCATTACAAATCCGCCAAAGAAAAGAAAAACAATAGGGCTTCCGTAGTTGGCTCCAACCTCAGCAATAGGTAATATTTTAAGTAAAGGGAATAGTAATAGCGGTAGTAAGGCAGTAACTGAAATAGAAACAGCTTCCGTAATCCACCAAGTCAGCATCCAAACAGCTACAGCAATAACTTTGTCGCCAGTTTCGGAAATCAATTCAAAGGGTAATGCAAAAATTAAAAAGAATAATATTGGACCTAATAAAAGTCCTATGTGTTTGGTTTTCATATTTGTGCAAACTTACATTATAAAGAACGAGCTTCCAAAGCCAATAGGAAGCTCGTCATTTTTCAAAACTAAATAAACAAAACTTAAAACTTAAAACTTAAATTAAGATTGTAACCTGCTCCCGCAAGACCAAACTGTGATACTCTTCGGCTATAGCCAAACATACCTCCACCGTAGTTACCCGAGTGTGTATGTCTATCAGGGTAAACGTTAAATATGTTTGAACCATTTATACCTATTTTAAATGCTTCTGTCAGTTGGTATGATAAGTTTAAATCAACCAAGGTCTTGGCCGAAAAAGTTTGATCTCTTGTTTCCACCGTACCATTGTTCCATGCATTTGCAATCGGGGTTGCACTAGGATGTACATAATCAACAGTTCCAAATCGAGTAGCATTAGCGGCTATTGTTAATTTATCCGCACTATAAATAGCTCCTAAAATCACTTTACTTCTAGGTTGAGCAACTTCAATTCTCGAAACTTCTTCTCTATTAAAAAGATTTGATTCGAAGCCTTGTAAAAATTCACCCGTCTTGATAATTGGATCACCGGCATCATTTCTCGGTACTTTTGTTTCCGTGTAGTTACCAGCACCTGTAAGGGTCAATGAACCTGATGATAAAGGAATGTTGTAACTCATTACAAAGTCAACACCTTTTGTTTTAGTATCGACAGCGTTAGCCATGAACTGAACTTGAGATAAGCCGGCATTGCTAAGTATCGTGGCAAATCTAGGGTCTTGACCACCGTTAAAACGTCCAGTAATGCCAATACGATCTTCTATGTCAATTTGATATGCATCAACCGTCATGGAGAAGCCTTTAAAAGGTTTGGCCGTGAAGCCAAGGCTAAGGTTCTTAGAAGTTTCTGGTTTGAGCGCTTGAATTCCGAACTGTCTTGTAATAGGGCTATCTTCAGTAAGGTGAGCAATATTTACACCATCAATTGTACCATCTGGCAATGAGATAAATTGAAGGCTAAAACTACTAAAGGATTTTTGTGGAAGTGAAGGTGCCCTAAAGCCAGTACTGTACCCTCCTCTTAATGCAAAACCTTCTCCAAACTTATATCTAGTACCTATTTTATAACTAAACTGATCTCCAAAATCGGAATAATCTTCATATCTGCCAGCTAAGGTAACTAACCAATTTTCTGTGAAATCAGCTTCGAAATCAGCATAAAGCGCTGTGTTGAAACGGAATTTGTCCGTTTCATTACCAGGTTGATAGCCAGGAAAAACTTGACTACCCGCTTCTTTAATACCACCATCATAATTTTGCCAAGATTCTTCTTGACCTGCAAATTGTTTGAAATTTTCTAATCTAAACTCAGATCCGAATGCAGTATTTAATGGAAATCCAACATCATGACTTTTAGAAATATCTAAGTTAATGACGTTCTGTGAGTACTGTAATCCACCTGAATTGAAAGATGTAGGTGATTCAAGTCCCAAAGAAGCATTGTTAGAATTAAAAATGGTCCAATCAAAGGAATTTTGACCATAGTCATTACTAATATCCATTGCCCATCCACCAAATTCTGTTCTCATACCAATAGTACCTGATAAATCTTGAATGTCAGAATCTAGGTGAGGAGAGAAACCTAAAGGCCATAAACCTGATTGTCTTCCAGATTGGTTTGGTCTTCTAATAAAACCAGTGGCCGATCCTAATCTGTAGTTATACATTCCATTTGCATAGAATGTACTCTTTTCATTTAAAGGTAATTCAGCATTAATTACAATACCTGCATTGGTTGTACCTGAACCACCCATATTCGCTACACGTCGCCCAACAAAATCATTCAACGGATTAACAATGGCAGCCTGACCATCAAAAGCAGTTCCTGGACCGAAAGCATTATTATAGGCGGCAATTGCCGCTGGGTCACTTTGATTAAAAGCAGCATATTCAGCAATAGCATTATCTCTACGCGGGTCGTCAGCAGCAAATAGTTCAATGGTATAGTCGTCCATTCTGTTGAAAGGATTTTTAGTTAAATAATTCATCGTAAAATTGATGAACCCACCCTTTTCTCCTACTTCAACACCATAATTAGCGCTAACTTGAAAGCTTTCTCCACCACCCTCTCCTTGAGTAGATGCTAAATCGGCATTATCTGAATAAGGGTTGAAATCTTCCAAAAAACTGGGAGCTTCTGGAGGCGCAGCTAACCAGCCTGTTTGTACCTTAATTTCACCTTTGTTAATATTTTTTTTAAGAATTATGTTAATGACACCAGCAATTGCATCAGAACCATATTGTGCTGCTGCACCATCACGAAGCACTTCAATTCTTTGGATAGCTGCCGCTGGAATTGCGTTTAAATCTGTTCCTACCTGACCTCGACCAACTGTACCATTGGCATTCATCAATGAAGAAGCGTGTCTTCTTTTACCATTAACCAAAACAAGTGTTTGGTCAGAACCTAAACCCCTTAAGGCAATTGGATCAACATGGTCAGTACCGTGGCCGATATTCTGTTTTGTTGAGTGAAAAGAAGGAGCAGCATACTGTAATATCTGCGAAGTTTCTGCTTGAGGTGTTGTTTCAAAAACCTTAGTTCCAATAACGTCAACAGGAGCAACCGACTCCAATTGTGTTCTAGGCTTGCTTCTAGAACCTACTATCACCATTTCATCAAGTTGGGCGGCAGATATCTCTAGTTGAACCTCTATGTAGTTTTTTCCTGAAATATCTACTTCAAGCGCTTTGTAGCCAATAAAAGAAATATTTAGTACATTTTTGTCATCTGGTATTTCTAGAACAAAATTACCATCAAAGTCTGTTTGTGTTCCTGTTGTGGTGCCTTTTACAATTACATTTGCTCCTGGCAAAGGTTGCCCAGTCTCATCTTTTACTAGCCCTTTGATTTCGCGGACATACTTTT
>CAZTLZ010000195.1:0-6270 GCA_964614665.1 uncultured Maribacter sp. | reverse complement strand
CTTCACTTTTATCCTCCAAAAGAAAGCGGGTGGATACCAAAAGTTCTTATATGCTCTGCATTGGAAAATGAGGGAATAGATCTCGTTTGGGAATTAATAGAAGAACATAAAAAACAAAGTATGGCCTCCGGATTTTTTTCAACACGAAGGAAGCATCAAAATAAGCAATGGTTATTACAAACAGTGGAAGATCATTTAAAGCGTGACTTCTATGAAAATATAAATATCAAAGAACACCTTGAAAGAATAATACATGCTGTTATGGAGAATGAAATTTCTTCTTTCACTGCCGCCGAACAGCTCTTGGCACTGCAGAAAGCAAAATCCAATTAAAACCCTAAATTTGCGTCAAGAATAATCACCTTGATGAATCCTATAACTTCTGACCTCCTCTCCATTGTCGTTCCTCTTTATAATGAAGAAGATAATGTTGTCCTTCTCACCGAAAAAATAAATGAAAGCCTTAAAGGCTATTCGTATGAAATCATATACATCGACGATTTTTCTACCGATAAAACCCGCAAGGTGGTCAAAGACTTGGACGATGAACGTGTTCATCTTATAGAACTAAAAAAGAATTATGGCCAAAGTTTAGCACTAGCCGCAGGAATTGATTATGCGACAGGGGAATATATTATCACCATGGATGGGGATTTGCAAAATGACCCCAGTGATATTCCTCAAATGTTGGAATATGTAGTCAGTGGGGAATATGATGTGGTGACGGGAATACGTCAAAAAAGAAAAGATTCTTTGGTGAAAAAGATACCTTCTAAAATTGCCAATTTCCTAGTGCGTCGAGTAACCAAACTTGATATCAAAGATAATGGCTGCGCATTAAAAGTTTTCACCAAAGATATTGCCAAAGACCTTAATCTTTATGGGGAAATGCACAGGTTCATAACTTTATTAGCCCACCTAGAAGGGGCACAAATCAAACAAGTACCTGTAAAGCATCACGCTCGCCATGCAGGCGTATCAAAATACGGATTGGAACGTGTGTTCAAAGTTGTCGCAGATATGATGTTGTTGCTGTTCATTCGAAAATATTTTCAAAGGCCTATTCATCTTTTCGGAATATTGGGTGTACTGCTAATTATTATTGGAATTTTCATAAATATCTACTTGCTCGTTGTCAAATTCGGGTTTGGGCAAGATATTGGCACAAGACCGCTTTTGATTTTTGGACTCATGTTCATTCTTGCGGGTATCCAACTTTTTACTATTGGCATTGTGATGGAGCTTCTAATCAGAACCTACTACGAGTCACAACAGAAACGACCATACAGAATCAAAAAAATAACAGTAGGTGGTGTCCATGCGTAAAAAAGGTGTTACAGCACTTAAGATTGTCGTTAGCGCTGCCCTTATCTATTTTATATTCACCAAAATCGACTTTGAAGAGGTGCTGGTAGTTTTGAAAAAAACAAATCCCTTTTATCTACTTCTTGCAATTCTGTTTTTTATTATTTCAAAAGTTATAGCCGCCTTTAGACTCAATTTGTATTTACACAAACTGAATATTCCTCTAAGTCAAATGAGTAATTTGAAATTATACCTATTGGGGATGTTTTATAATCTTTTTCTGCCAGGAGGCATAGGCGGTGACGCCTACAAGGGTTATCTTTTAAAGAAAAACTTCAAGGTCGATACTAAGAAAGTAATATCGATTTTAGTTTTAGACAGGCTAAGTGGATTACTTCTATTATTTGTTTATGCCTGCATCCTTGCTACCTTTATTGGAAATGCTTTCCTTGAAGGATACGAAATTGTGTTTGTCATGGTTGCTCTTGCGAGCGTGATAGTCTTTTGGTATTTGAACAAAAGATTCTTCAATTATGTTCTACCCGCCTTTTGGGGGTCTTTTACATATTCATCCTTAGTACAATTGGCACAATTAGGAAGTCTGTTTTTTATTTTAAAAGCATTGGCTATTCAGTCACAGACTATTGCCTATCTTTTCATTTTTCTGATTTCTTCAATAGTTTCTGTGTTACCAATTACACTAGGTGGTATCGGTAGTAGAGAAATTACTTTTCTCTATGGTGCAAGGTTTTTAGCATTGGATGAAAATACCTCGGTGGGCATAAGCGTGGTTTTCTTTTTAATTACCGCTTTGGTCTCACTATTCGGAATATTCTATCACTTCAAAAAACCAAAGTTGGAAACTGCAGAATCTTAATAGATATGTACCAAGTGCATTTTATTGAGTACTTTCCTTCGTGTGGAAGGGTCTAAAAATTTCTTCTGTAATCGGGTGATTCGGAACTGGTCTTCTGTGAACTGGCGATCCCAATCGAAACCCATATTCTGTAAATCGCTCAATTGTTCGTCATTGGCATAAATCCAAAAGTCTCTTTTATTTTTAATGGCATCTATAGAAACTATTTTCACAGGTTTTTGGTTATAGAAATCCAATGCCCATGTATGATGCGTAGACAATTTGTAAATATTGTCAACGGGCACCTTATTTTCCTTTATTGTTTTGGCCATGGTAGACCCCGCCTGGTATTTTAACAAAGAAGGATAGAAATGGAAGTTCAAAACGACGTTTAACAATAGAGAACTACACACTGAAAGCGTTATAATACGAAGATAGTACGCCTCCCTTTTTAAGCTGTAATACACAATAACCGCAAATGCCAAGCCTAAAAGAATAGATACATAAACACCATCAAACTTGAAAACATAATAACATAATAAGACTGTTACTATGAATACCAAACTCAGTATGAAATATTGTAAACCAAGCAATAACTTGATTGTTTTGAGTCGTTCCGATTTGTGAAATCCACAGAGGTAAGCCGCAGTCAAAACAGAAAATAACGGAATGGTGATGTTCAGATAGTGGGGCAACTTGAACTGGGCAAAACTAATGGTAATAAATATCAAAACAATTCCTCCCAGAGTCAAAAACTCTAGACCAGATTCTTGTTTAAACCTGTTTTTAAAAAAAGCCTTTATCCGACTTCCTATAGCCGTAATTCCAATTAAAGTCCATGGTAAAAAGACCCATAAAAAAGTATGGAAAAAGAAAAAATAGTCACTACTATTTTTGCCCATTCCAGTACCGCTCATGCGTTCAAAACTCTGTTCCCAGAAAATAAACATAATCCCGCTACGACCATTTCTACCCCGGATGACCTTTTCAGGATGCAAATCAAATTGGTAGTAGTAGGCATACAGCATAGGAGTAATAGTAATTACAAAAATCAAAAGTGCAAAAATCACACGCCAGTTAAGAAGTGATTGCCATTTTCGTGTATAGGCCAAATGACAGAGAATGGGAAAACCAATGACTACCAAGGCAATTTGGCCTTTTGTGGAAAAAGCCAGCCCAGCCCCTAAAGCCCCAAGGAAGATATTCAATGTTCTTCCTTTTTGAACGTATGCCGTGAGTTGCCAAATTGCAAAAATGGTAAAACCGGTCAAGACGGCATCAGTGCGTACATCGATTACCGAAAGAACAATGGTTTGAGCGGTCATGAAAACTAGCGCCGCTAATTTTCCCGTATCCGACTTGTAGAGCAATTTGCCCAGCCCAAAACAACTATAGGCCCCTAAGAGGGTGGCCAGAAGGCCGGGAATTCTATAGGCCCAGTCATGTATCCCAAAAATCTTAAATGAAAGAGCAGCAAGCCAATAGTGCATATGTGGTTTGTCCAGATATTCTTCAGGCCCCTTGAAAAGGCTTAAAAAATCATTCTCCTGTACCATACGCATGGCCATCACCGCAAACTGTGCAGAATCATTCTCAAAAAGCGTCACGAACATTCCGACGATATACACCAGAATAATCAAAAGCAACAAAAACCAATACCTGATACTAGATATCATAGACGGATTTTGGGGAGAGCAAATATAAACATCTTAGCAAACAACCATCCAAAAAGAAGACCGATTGCCATTCCTGAAAAAACATCAACAGGAAAGTGTACTCCGATGTAAATTCTACTGTAAGCAACTAGCATAGCCCAAACCAGCAGTAAGATTCCTATGTGGTGAAATTTATCCTTTAGCAAAATCGAAAAGTAAGTAGCTACGGCCATGGTATTACCTGCATGGGCTGAAAAGTATCCGAACTTACCTCCACAACTGTCTTTTACCAATCGCATTAATTCATTCACATCAATATCATAACAAGGTCGAAGGCGTTGCACCCCATACTTGAAAAAATCGGCCAATCCGTTGGTAGCCGTAATCATCAAAGCGGCAAATAGTACAAGCAGTAATGTTTTCTTGAGCCCCCATTGCTGGAATGATAAATAGGCCAAAAGAAGATAGAGGGGAATAGAACTGAACTTGTTGGTCAAGAACATCCAAAAACCATCCCATGTTTCGTTACCCAGGTTATTAAGTAGTAAAAAAAGTTCTTTATCCTGTTGTAATAGTTGCTCCAACATGATGTTTAATCTTCATAGCGGGACACTTCCCTATCGTAAAATTCAGTGGCTTCTGCAATCAGATTTTCAGTTTCCGCCTCTAATTCTTTTTCATCCTCCCGGGCAAATTCCTCGAGCCATTCGACCTCATCGTTTTCAAGGTTGATGACAAACCGTGGATATTCGGTATGCACAATAAATATAGCGGAAGGGTAATCTGTATTATCACCCAATAAAAATTTAGGCAGCTCCATTTGCAATTAATTTCTTGGTCAAATAATTAAATCGAATATACAACATAATCGCCGAGGCAGTAAGACCGGCTAACAGACCTATCCAAATACCCATACTTTTCAAATCGGTATAAAGCCCTAAGTAATAGCATATTGGAAAACCTATTAACCAATAGGCGATAAAAGTGATAAAGGTCGGAATTTTAACATCTTGCAAGCCCCTCAAAGCACCCAATACCACAACCTGTATGCCATCTGAAATCTGGAAAAAGGCGGCGACCAGCATTAATTGCCCTGCAAGAAAAATCACTTCGGTATTATCGGCAATATTGAGTTCTGAATCAAGGTCTAGATACAAAGAAGGAAACCAATTCCTTCCTAAAAGGAAAAGTATCGCGAATGCAATTTCAAGTAATAAGGTCAAAAAGAAAATCGATTGTGCGATGCGCCTTAACTCTTTAAAATTAGCCAAGCCTTTTTGATTGCCCACGCGTATCATAGCTGCAACCCCAAGTCCCATACCAAACATAAAGGTCATACTACTCAAATTCAAAGCAATCTGATTTGCCGCCTGGGCGTTCTTTCCTAAAACTCCACTAAGCCAAATGGCAGCGGTAAATATGCCTACTTCAAAGAACATTTGCAGTGCAGAAGGGAAACCCAAGCTAATGATTTTATCCATTACCTTTTTTTCAATCTTCTTGAAATTGAAGCCGGTGACATAATCGTGAAATTTGTGTTTGCTTTTTAGGAGAAACCAGATATAAGCAACCATCACACATCTGGCAACGAGCGTACCGATTGCGGCCCCCACAATTCCCATTTTAGGAAACCCGAACGACCCAAAAATCAATAAATAATTAAGTGTAATATTAATTATATTGGCGATTACAGTGGCGTACATGGGGTATCTGGTTTGGGACAAACCTTCTGAAAACTGCTTGAACGCCTGAAAAATAACCAAAGGAACTAGTGAGAGAGCCACCAAATCAAGGTATGGCATTGCTAGTTCAACAACCTCAGGTGGCTGCTTCATATAGTACATTATTGGCTTACAGAGCAATATGACACCAAAAAGGGAAAGCCCCAAAGCAGTGCAGAGTACCAAACCATGCTTCAAAGCCCCCTTGGCATTGGCTTTATTACCTGCACCATCAGCTTCGGCAACCAGCGGTGTAATTGCCGTGGAAAATCCAATACCTAATGACATGGCGATGAACACAAAACTATTACCTAAAGAAACCGCAGCAAGTTCAGCGGTGCCCAATTGCCCCACCATAATATTATCTGCTAACTGAACCAATGTATGACCAAGCAGTCCCATAATTACAGGAACGGATAACCTGATATTGTATGCGAATTCTTTAGTATAGTTTTGAAACATACCTGCCATTTAAAGTTTCAAATATAGGTCGTTAAAATTTTGTTTCAATAGAAGGTTAGGCCATTCTAAAAAAATGATTCGACAAGCATATGTCGTCCGTAATTGAAAAATCAATAATTATACGTTTTATCTTACAACTTACACAAATACACATACATCGACATAGGTTATATCCTACTTTTAAGTAGTGGATTTTTATTAACTAAAAAAAATATCTATGTTGAACAATGTATCACATCTCACAGGCACAAAAGAAAGCTCCGAAATTTTA
>CAZTLZ010000194.1:0-6296 GCA_964614665.1 uncultured Maribacter sp. | reverse complement strand
TTCTGCCGGGGGGCATTTGGCGGCATCGGCTTCTACTCTATTCTACGATAATTCTGATGAAACAGAAAAAAACGAAATTTCGGTCAGACCTGATTTCACAGGGCTTGTTTATCCTGTTATCAGTTTTGATGATAAAATAACCCATGCCGGATCCAAGACAGCTTTAATTGGGGAGAACCCCTCACAGGAATTAGTTGATCTTTGGTCTTTAGATAAGCAAGTATCATGGGCTACGCCTCCGACTTTCATAGTTCATAGTGGTGATGATTATTCAGTTCCAGTGGAGAATAGCATTCGATATTACCAAGCATGCATTAGCAATAGAGTGCCTGTTGAGATGCATATTTATCCATCAGGAGGTCATGGTTTTGGGTTGTACAACATGACTACAAAAGATGATTGGATCGAAAGATTTATACGTTGGACTCAAGAACTCCATGAGACGAAGTATGTTCCCAAAGACAGTATTTATACAGTTGCTTCTACCTTTCAAAAGCTGAAAAAAGAATATCCCAATATTGAAATAGCTGAAGCTCGAATTGAAAGTACTTTCATTGAAAAAAATGTGATTTACGCTGAAATCAATGAGAATCGAAAATTACACATGGATATATTTCGACCTTTTGATCAAGGCGAACAAGTGCTACCAACGGTATTAATGATTCATGGAGGAGGCTGGAAAAGAGGGCGCAAAGAAAATATGACTTCAATGGCCCGTTCATTATCCGAAAGAGGGTATATAGTCGCAAATGTGGAGTACAGGTTAAGTGATGAATCTCCATATCCAGCTGGCGTATTGGATGTGAAACGGGCTCTACGATACTTGAAAATCAATGCAGTAAAATACAAAATAGATACTTCAAGGTTCATTGTTTTAGGAACTTCTGCTGGTGCCCAATTGGCTTCATTAGTTGGTTCAACTCCCAATGAAAAAGCATTTCAAACAAAAGACGAAGCAGAAGTGTCGGAAGAAGTGACAGCAGTCATAAATATCGATGGTATTGTCTCATTCACCCATCCTGAAGCAAAGCCAGAATGGACAGGACCTTCAGCGAATGCATGGCTTGGAGGTTTTGGGAAAGCAAATACAAACTGGGAAGAGGCCTCTCCTTTGAAGTATGCAGGTAATCATCTCCCTGCTTTTTTATTCGTTAATAGCTCTTTTCCCAGATTTCATGCAGGAAGGGATGATCTTATCAACATTTTAGACAATTACAATATTTACTCCGAAGTATATACGCTGGATGAATCGCCTCATTCATTTTGGTTCTTTGACCCCTGGTTTGAAACGACATTGGATAAATGCGACCAATTTTTAAAAAAAATAACAAAGTCTCAGAAAAGAGACGAATAGAGATATTGAACAAAGCAATTAATGAGTAGTCCTAATGATGCAACATCCAGAAACAGAAAGAATTGTTATGAACTAAGAGGCTCCAACTAATTTAAAGGTGGATTTATAAAAAGTACAATCGGCTAACGAGATGCTATGGTTCCAGGTAAAGGCGCCACTTGTAACCAAAACGTTATCCGAAATTTTAAACCTTTTCAGATATTTGTTATCTAAGGTATTAAACAAAACTGATGCTTTTTAAGCATCAAAGCCTATCACCACTTAACAAATTCAAACGAACATGGGTACTAGAAAAGCCAATCTTAAATCATTGACCAATTACAAAGTAAATACAAAAATCAGACTAGCATCTCTTTGGACTACATTGATGTTCCTGTATATATATGCCGACTATTTTCGGCTTATGACCCCTGAGAAATTAGAAAAAATGATGAAGCTTAAAACTCCAATGGGGCCAACATCACCAAGCCTTTTGGTGATTTTTTCAGTGATTTTGATTATTCCCGCATTGATGATATTTCTTTCCGTTTTTTTAAAACCACAAATCAACAAATGGTTGAACATCGTTATTGCAATCTTGTATGCCAGCATGTCCATTCTAATTATAGTTTCTAGTATTGGCAATGAATGGCAAACATTCTTTGTTATATTCAACTTCATAGAAATTTTAATCTTTGCAATAATCTTAACACAAGCATTTAAATGGCCTAGAATGGAATAAACTGTAAGCATTTCCAAGAAAAAAACATGGCCAAATCATGTGATTCAATTTAAAAAAAGTAAAACCTATGAATATAGATGACAAACAAAATCAGTTAGTAACTACAGCAAGAATCGCAGGAATTTGGTACTTAATTATGGCCATCTCAGGAATGTTGGGATTTTTGGTATTTCATTCTCAGATATTTGTTTCCGGCAATCCAGAAGAAACATTAACCAATTTAATCAACCTTGAATCTACAGCAAGAATTCGGCTTCTACTGGAGTTTGCCATTGTCGTATCCCAAGCATTTACTGCAGTATGGTTCTATAAATTATTTAAAAATAGTAACGAATCGGCGGCTTGGGCTCTAGGTATCTGGGGAATGATTAATTCGGTGGCGATTATGATTAGTGCTATTTCTATTGCCTCTGCTATCCGCATTGCAAATTCTTCTATTCAGACTATGGAAGATAAACTTTTATCAATAGAGATTTTTCAAAATATAAGTGCAAACGCTTGGGGTGTTGGCGCTCTTTTCTTTGGACTTTGGCTATTGCCGATGGGATACATTATAATCAAGTATAAAAGGATGCCTATTTGGTTGGGACGTATACTAATCATAGGTGGCATAGGCTATTTGTTAAGTACTATTATCAAGTATGCGGGAATCGAAAGCCCATTTTCAGGTTATCTAACCCTACCTGCGACAATTGCAGAATTCTGGATGATAGGATATCTATTAATTTTTGGAATACGACCAGTGAATAAGGAAAAATGAATTAACACAGCATAACTGGGTTTAACAAGACCTTCGGTACTTTGGTAAAAAAAAGCTTGACACTAGTCAATTCTGCCTTTAATTAGTGATAGCCCATTGGTCCGCAATGGAATTGTTGAATTTCCATAAAATATCTGATGAAAACAAAACAAGAAAAACCATAAATTGAATAATAAATACTATACACAAAAAGGTAATCCTATTTTTGAACTAAAGTGTATAATTAGACCAACTTCACGCTAAGGTTAGATAGGCATCCCAAGATTTCTTTTTTACTCAGAATCTATATTGACATTCCCTTCTGATTCAGGAGATGAAAGATTTATTTCTTCTTCTTGGAAAAGAAAATTTTGTAATATATTTTTAATATCTATTTATGGGATTTATAATAATCTAGAACTTCATCAGTATAACCAGCAAAGAAAGGTCCCACATGTGCTTGCTGACTAACCCCTTGTCCAAAAACATTCATTTCTAGTAACACAGGGTCATCATGTTTATCTATTGCTATATCCCAGGATACAACCTTGAAATAGGGTATTTGCAAATGCAGTTCCTTAACCTTCTCTTTAACCTTATCAAAATTTGGCACTTTAAACTCATCCAAAGGAACGTTGTCCAGCTTCCTTTCCTTATAAAAACTATGTTTAGTATATCCCTGTTTATGGAGTCTTCCATTTGATTCAATAGCGAAGGCTTGGCCACCAGACGCATTATTATCTACATGCATTCCCTTCCCTCCTACTCTTAAAATAGCGGATAATACTACTGCCTCATTTGGTCTCAAATAAGTACAAATTCTTATTGTATTCAAAGATGATGGGTTTAGTTTGGCCATAAATTTGTTCTGTTCCAATACTTCTTGAATTATATAATCCTTTTTGTATTCAATAAACAGAGATTTAAAATATTCAACCTTATCAAATTTTGAATAGACGTCTTTTTGTATTAGTTGAATATTTTTTCCGCCGCCACTTTCAATAGAAGGTTTAATTATAAATTTATCGTATTTAGTGATTTTATTTATCGCATCCTCTTCACTTACAAGAATGGATTCGTCGTATAAAAAACCATTGATGTTTTTAATTATACCCACTGGTTGTTTAACATTTACAAACAATCTATCTAAAAGATTTTTATCTTGTAACATGGTAAAATCACGCCGATTGAGAACGTCTTCCAACCTAGAATAAAAGAAAGTCTTAGGAATAAAATGCTTAGAAATATCCCCATAGACGCCAGCATAAAATCTGTGCCATTGTGTGGTTATTTTTGTTTGACCTATTGACGAATAATATTGTTTAATTTCATTCTTATGTAGTTTTGAAAGTTTGGGTTGCGGATTAACTTTTAAATTTGCTTTTACTTCTAAACTATACTTAACTACATCTCCTAACATCCGCAACTTACGATGTAGTGAATTTTGAATAGATTTTAACAAAACAAAAACCTTCCTCATAAATATTTATTTATGCCTGGTGAACTATTACTTATTTCATATTGAATCGGCTTGAAAGTACCATTGTTACTATCTTCTGCTGAGCAAGCAGTAAGTCCCACTACAAGGTCCATCAATGCCAAAAAAACTACATGATCTTTGGGCTTGCTAGTTGGAGGGTCTACGGATAACTTTCCCGTTTTGTCAAATTGGACATTCATGAAAATATTGAACGCAGTTGGAATATCGTCAGGTGAAATACCAAAAGAATATAGGTTAGTATAAAGATTTTCGAAACAACTGGGGTGATGACCTGAATAATTGTACATGATTTGGAATGTCTCAGGACTGCACGGTGCCAATAAGAAATCATTGCGACCGTTCGTATCTTCTAAAATCTCCATCATTTTCGAGCTTCGGTTGCTCCATAAAAAATTACCCTTTGTCAAAAGAATCGATTCTTCAAAATCAAAGGTTTTACCCGACGATATTTTTTCTTTGGTATCGTTGGAATTAAATAACACCATATCGCTAACCTGCTGACCATAAGGATCAATGACCTTTAATGTTTGGCCTTTTTTTAAATTGAATGCAGCTCCTGTTTGCTTCTCTATTGTCTTGATCATTTAGCAATTTTATGTTTAAAAGGGCACTCCCAACCATCTCCAACTTCTCGACCACTGTATTGTGGAGCTTCGCTCTTATTGCCAAAATCAACTAACATTGGGTTTATTGAACCATTTTTTTGTAAATCGCGTTTTCGAATAGTATTCCTTACCCGATCATAAGCTCTCATTTCCCTGAGTTTTTCGAATTGCCAATGTAAATTGAAAACCATTGTAGGGTGCGGACTTTTTCTTGCGTTACGAGAGCTATTTGGGTGCATCCCGACAATATAAAAAGCTGTTCCTAAAACACTAAAACTGAACTCTTCTTTCTTTGGGTCATCGCTTACAGAAATATCCCACTTCTTATCATCTAAGTCATGTATTTGTTGTAATTGTTGCCAAAGTAAATTCTCAAACTCTAATTCGGAGTAATCTGAGTCATCATCAAAAATCGCAATAAAAGAAAAGAATTCATTAGTAGAAAAATCATAGCTTTCCAAATACTTGCCTAAGTCGTCTAATATTTTTGATGCGGCATTGGTACTTCCTAATTCGAAATAAGTATTCAATTCATAGTTTTCTGAACTGAATATGTTTTGAGACATGATACATGGGTGATCCTCATCAATAATAAATTTTCTAAACTGCTCCGCATTTGATTCTTTAGCTTCCATAATTCTTGCATTGGTTTTAAAGTATTTTGAGCATGCTTTGACCATTACAAATACAATACACTGTACTTGTTGAAAATTATTCATCCTCCAATTTTCTGGGTCATTGAAAGACACGGAAAACCTATGTAAGTAATATTTACTTACGTGACGAACTTGCTAATAAAAATGGGGGATATTGTTTAGTCTGGCTATCTATAACGATTTAGACTACAATAAAAGTATGATAATATATAGAAATCCGTAAAAATAATCTATAAAAGACACTATTTTTCGTTTAAAGAGCTTTTTAAAGTATTTGGAGCGTTATTTAATTATTCTAAATGGTATCAATCATTCAGAAGACATATATGAAGAGTTTAGATTAACTCGTACCATTAACAGTTTCGTTTTTACGTTTTCATTTTAATTAAGCGGCTGTATACGGTCTTGCGCCACCCAATACCCGCAAATGCCTCAGGATACATCTATTTTAACCCAAAATCGGTTAATGGCCGTATTTCCAAATACGGAGAAAAAATATCCATAGGCTCAACCTCAGAATAATAATGATGCAGAAAAGTCATTTTTGTGGTGCGAATCCTACGCCGATTGTATCAGCACCCTCCATAACCAAAACTTTGAGGTTGTTTCTTTCGAGTTCAATAGTGGCCGATAGGCCATTTAGACCAGAACCAACAACCATACTTCATAGAGTACTGAACTTAGCTATGAATGAATCAGTAAAATACCAAAGTATAAGAC